>NZ_JBUDGD010000051.1:0-39341 GCF_055484735.1 Pseudomonas sp. 15C
TACGGTTTGCTTCGCTGCACCTACTTCCGCTGTGTACGACTTCGTCGTACGGTCGCTGCGCTCCCACACCCGGATCAATCCCTCCGCTCAGCCTTCCGACGTCGCCGGTGACGCAAGATCAAGAGCACTCGAGCTGGCGCTCATTGTTGAGTGGTTAGAAGCGGGTGGTTGGCTTGGGATTTGTGGTGTGGCTGCCCCTCACCCCAGCCCTCTCCCCGAGGAGAGGGAGCTGACTTTGGTTGGATTTGAAATTTGTATTCGACTCGGTATCGCAGTTCGGCGTAGCTCTCCCATCCACCTCGATCAGTCCCCTCTCCCTCTGGGAGAGGGCTAGGGTGAGGGGCTTTTGATTTTCAGACTGCGCTCGAACTGAAGAAATGCAATCAAAATGTGGGAGCTTGCCTGCAAGCGATGACGGCCTGACAGCCGACCCGCACTTGAGAATGTACTCAATCCAAGTGTAGGAGTGAGCCTGCTCGCGATAGCGGTGGTTCATCCAGCACTTCGGCGACTGACGGATAGCCTTCGCCAGCAGGCTGGCTCCCACAGTGGATCTGCGTGTTGCTCCAAGCCTTGCCTGCACCGCGAAACCGGTGGGAGCCAGCCTGCTGGCGATTTGAGCAGTCTCCGCCCACAAAAACGCTTCAGAAAGTCTCCTTGATGTTCAAGCAATTCACGCTTCTATGCCGCCCTTCGGAAACTCAATGACGCGTCTGTGTAAACCCGTTCAAACCCGCCCGGCACGGCGCTGATTTCGTTCTATCGTTAGATCAAACTGGCTGCATCAACGCAGGACTAAAGGTTGCGACGGATCATCGCTGAGCCTATGTTGCACGCGAGTCTTTCTTCGCGACTGGAACGCGATCAACACCATCATGAGGTGAAGAAATGTCAAAGGAATCACGCCCTGCCGTGCTTGGGCTGATAGGCAATACTCCGCTGGTTCAGGTCACCCGTTTCGATACCGGCCCGTGCACGCTGTTTCTCAAACTCGAATCCCAAAATCCCGGCGGCTCGATCAAGGACCGCATCGGTCTGGCGATGATCGATGCCGCTGAACGCGACGGCCGTTTGCAAGCCGGCGGCACCATCGTTGAGGCGACAGCGGGCAACACCGGCCTTGGTCTGGCGCTGGTTGGCCGCGCCAAGGGCTACCGGGTGGTGCTGGTGGTGCCGGACAAAATGTCTACCGAGAAAGTCCTGCATTTGAAGGCCATGGGCGCCGAAGTGCACATCACCCGCTCCGATGTGGGCAAGGGCCATCCCGAGTATTACCAGGACGTCGCCGCCCGATTGGCGAAAGACATTCCCGGCGCGTTTTTCGCCGACCAGTTCAACAACCCGTCCAACCCGCTCGCCCATGAATGCAGCACCGCGCCGGAAATCTGGGCGCAGACCGAACATGATCTGGATGCGATTGTGGTGGGTGTCGGTTCGGCCGGTACGCTGACCGGCCTGAGCCGTTTCTTCAAGCGTGTGCAACCGGATCTGGAGATGGTGCTGGCCGATCCGGTCGGTTCGGTGATGGCGCAATACAGTCGCGACGGCAGCCTGCCGACGCCCGGTTCATGGGCGGTCGAGGGCATCGGTGAGGATTTCATCCCGTCGATCACTGACCTTTCCAGCGTGCGTCACGCCTACTCGATCAGCGATGCCGAAAGCTTCGATCACGCGCGCCAGTTGCTCAAGGCCGAAGGCATCCTCGGTGGCTCGTCGACCGGTACCCTGCTCGCCGCTGCGCTGCGTTATTGCCGCGAGCAGACCGAGCCGAAACGCGTGGTCAGTTTCGTCTGTGACACCGGCACGCGTTACTTGTCGAAGGTCTACAACGACCAGTGGATGACCGATCAGGGCCTGCTGCAACGCAAAGGCTACGGCGATTTGCGCGACCTGATCGCTCGGCGTTTCGAGGACGGCCGGGTAATCAGTGTCGGCCCCGACGACACCCTGCTGACCGCGTTTCAGCGCATGCGTCTCGCCGATGTTTCCCAACTGCCGGTGCTGGTCGAAGGCAAGCAACTGGTGGGTGTGATCGATGAGTCGGATATCCTCATGGCGGTGCACGAAGACGCTGCGCGCTTCAGCCAATCGGTGTCCAGCGTGATGACCGACAAGCTGCAAACCCTCGCCCCCGGCGCGGCGCTGGCCGAGCTGGAAGCGGTGCTCAGCCGTGGCCTCGTCGCCATCGTCGCCGACGCCACAGGTTTCCATGGCTTGATCACCCGCACCGACATGCTCAACCAATTACGGAGATCCCTTGCATGAGTCAGCACGACGATAAATCCCAGGGTTTCGCGACCCGGGTGATCCACGCCGGGCAACAACCGGACCCGACCACCGGCGCGCTGATGCCGCCGATCTACGCCAACTCCACCTACCTGCAAGACAGCCCCGGCGTGCACAAGGGTTTCGACTACGGGCGCTCGCACAATCCGACGCGCTTTGCCCTCGAGCGCTGTGTGGCGGACCTCGAGGGTGGCACCCGCGCGTTCGCTTTCGCTTCGGGGCTGGCGGCGATTTCCACGGTGCTGGAATTGCTCGATGCCGGTTCGCACATCGTCTCCGGCAATGACTTGTACGGCGGCACGTTCCGCCTGTTCGACAAGGTCCGCCAGCGCAGCGCCGGGCACCGTTTCAGTTTTGTCGATCTGGCTGATCTGTCGGCATTCGAGGCGTCGTTGGAGGACGACACGCGCATGGTCATGGTCGAGACACCGACCAACCCGCTATTGAGCCTGTCGGACTTGGCCGCTATCGCCCGCATCTGCCGCGCCCGCGGGATCATTTGCGTGGCCGACAATACGTTCGCCAGCCCGTACATTCAGCGCCCGCTGGAGTTGGGCTTCGACATCGTGCTGCACTCGACCACCAAGTATCTCAACGGCCACTCCGATGTGATCGGCGGTATCGCGGTGGTCGGGCAAAACGCCGAACTGGCGGAGAAACTCGGCTTCCTGCAAAACGCGGTCGGGGCGATCTCCGGGCCGTTCGATGCCTTCCTGACCTTGCGCGGGGTGAAAACCCTGGCGCTGCGCATGGAGCGTCACTGCAGCAACGCGCTGGATCTGGCGCAGTGGCTTGAGCAACAGCCGCAGGTCAAACGCGTCTACTACCCGGGCTTGCCGTCACACCCGCAGCATGAACTGGCGAAACGGCAGATGCGCGGTTTCGGCGGGATGATTTCCGTGGACCTCAACAGCGATCTCGCCGGCGCGCGGCGGTTCCTCGAGAACGTGCAGATCTTCGCCCTGGCCGAAAGTCTCGGCGGCGTGGAGAGCCTGATCGAACATCCGGCGATCATGACCCACGCGACCATTCCGCCCGAAACCCGCGCGAAACTGGGGATCGGCGATGGGCTGGTGCGGCTCTCGGTCGGGGTTGAAGACGTCGAAGACCTGCGTGCCGACCTGGCCAGGGCACTGGCAAAAATCTAGCACAGCACTGACGTAAAGCCTGCAGAGCAGATTTTACGTCAGTACGTTTTCGGCGGATTCGCCTCGTCGATCACGCAGGGCGCGCAGCGTCGTGCGTAACTCGGCGGGGTGCACCGGTTTCGACAGAATCGCAATCTGCCGATCGTGCAAGGCCGCCTGAATCCTTTCGACATCGTGGCCGGTAATGATCATCGCTGGCACTGCCCAACCGCGCTGCCTGCGCACTTCATCGATGCATTCGATGCCAGTGGCATGGGTGCCGAGGTCATAGTCGGCGACCAGGATGTCGCAGTCGGTGACCAGGTTTTCGGCCGACCACTCGGCTTGCACGACACAGCCCCAGCGCTCGAGCAACGTCGATGTCGCCAGCAATACGTTGCGATCATCCTCTACCAGACACACCTTCAGCCCCTTCAACAAACCCACCTGTCGCGCTTCACCGCGGACAAGTCGTGACTGCGCCGCCGCTACGATTGGCAAACCGGCAAGGGTCACCGCCGTGCCGCACCCTACCCGCGAGCGCAGAGCAACGTCCACATCGATCAGTTCACCCAGACGCTTGATGATCGACAGGCCCAGCCCGACACCCTCGACATCTTTGTCGCGTACCTGCCGCACCCGATAAAACTCCTCAAATACCTTGTGCAGGTGCTCTTCGGCAATGCCATTGCCGCAGTCATGGATGACGATAGCCAGCCCTGCCCCGCGTTTACGCACGCCGATCAGCACCGGCCGCTGCGCGCCGTATTTGAAGCAGTTGGAGAGCACGTTCTGCACCATGGTCGCCAGCAGCGCCGGGTCGGTTCTGACCCAGTGGTGACAAGGTCGCAAACGCAGCTCGACACCCGCCCAACGCGCCGCTTCCTGATGTTGGCGGACGATGTCCGCGAGCCAATCACCGAGGTTCAGCGTTTGCATTTTTGCTTCGACCCGGCCGTTATCGAGGGTGTAGAGGTCGAGTATCGAACGGAACAACTGCGAGACGTTGAGCAGTGAACGGTCGATATTATCGACCAGTCTGCGTTCGCTATCGCCCAGGCGCGACTCGCGCAGACACGCGGTGAACAAACCGATGGAATGGATCGGCTGACGCAGGTCATGACTGGCCTGGGCGAGAAAGCGTGATTTCTCCAGATTGGCCGCCTCTGCCTCCTCCGACGCCTTGCGCGTGCGCTCGAGCAGCAGGTGTGCGTAAAACGGGATCACGGTGCTGGTGATCATCAGCATCAGGACCATGAACGGTTGCGCCTGCCAGTACGGCGTCAGGCGATAGACCGCCAGCAGCGCCAGCAACGCCAGACCGGTGGCCACCGCGAGATAGCGCGAGCCATAGCGCATGCCATTGCCGAGGTTGACCCAGACCATTACCGCGTACAACGGCAGCGCGGCTTCGCCGCCGACTACCAGACCGAAACAGGTGCCGGTGTAATCGTGAATCATGGCAAAAACCCGCCGCGCCGGATAATGCCCGGGCCAGCGCGCAATGGCCTGGCGGAACACAATGGAAGCCAGCAAAAACAGGCTGATGTAGGTAATGACCGGCAGGTAGGTATCGACGCGATGGCCGGGCACAAAGCTCAACCCGATCATGTAAACCACAGCGATGGCCGCGATGATGATGCGCAGATTGGCCTGATCGAGTTCGGTGTTTTTCTCGAATTTCATGTAAACGTCCTTGTGCAGCGTTCGTCAGTTTCGGAAGCAGCCTACAGGCAACCTTCGCGTCCGATGCTAAGGTGCCAGCCTTGATTAACGCTTGACCCAGGGAGGGTCGCGCCATGGCATGCCGGATCATCATAGCCGACGATCACCCACTGTTTCGCGAAGCGATGTTGCGCACTGTGCAGCGCTTGCTCCCCGAGGCGACTATCGACGAGGCCGGTGACCTCGACGCTGTCACCGCGCTGCTGGGCAGCGAGCCGGATACGTTGATACTCGACCTGCGCTTTCCGGGTTTGACCTGCATTACCCAACTCGCCGAACTGCGCCGACGCTTGCCGCGCACCACGCTGATCGTGGTGTCGATGGTCGATGACCAGGCGCTGATCAGCGAGGTCATGAGCGCGGGTGTTGACGGTTTTATCGGCAAGAACATCGCCCCGGATGAAATCGGTCAGGCGATTCTGGCGATCCGCGCGGGCGAGGTACTGGTGAAGTTTGCCCCGTCAGGCTTGCTGCCGCTGGAGCCCGCCAGCGCCCTCACGCCTCGTCAGCAGGAAGTGTTGCGGCTGATAGCGCAAGGCAAGACCAACAAGGAAATCGCCCGTGAGCTGGACATTTCACCCTTCACGGTGCGCATTCACGTGTCTTGTTTATTACGCACCCTCGATGTGCCTTCGCGGGCTGCCGCCGCGGTGAAGTATCTCGGGCTGGTGTAGGCGCAGCTGGTCCCGCGCCTACAAGCAATGGTCGTGTTGCTGCAGGATGGCCCGGGCTTGCCGGGTGAAGCGGTAGTTCTTGTCCTGTTCCAGGGTGATCAAGCCTTCGAGGCACAGGCGCTTGAGCACTTCACGCACACTGATGAACGACAACTGCGGTGACGACGAGGCCACCCACGCATGCACGCCGTTGACTCCCGTTGAATAGCCATCACGGCTGGCAAGCAGCAGCGCATTGAGCACCTTGAAGCGGATCAGGCTGCTGCGCAGTCCGAAGTGGCTCAGCAATTGACGAATGTGTTGATTGGCACTGCGATCGAACTCGCGCGGCACCGGGGAAATTGCGGGCCGAGCGCCAAGCGCCGCAACGCCGGGATTGTTCAACATGACGAAGATTCCTTTTCTGAAATGTTCAAGCCGCTCTCTATATAGAAGAGGCAGTCGCCGGATGACCGGGCAACTGCCTCGCTGCTGTCATCAAAAATCGACGGTGGCCGACAATTGCAGCGTGCGCGGATAGCCCGGCGAAAACGCGCCGTAGGAAGCCACGCCCGACCAATACTCGCGATCGAAGACGTTCTGCACCGTGGCGCGGAACGTGGTCGGCCGGCCTTCGATTTTGGTCGCATAACGCGCACCGGCATCGAAACGCGTCCAGGCATCCAGTTCCTGCGTGTTGGCCTGGTTGACGTATTGGCGGTCGGTGTAAATCGCCCCGCTGGTCAGGGTGAAGCCTTCCAGCCACGGCGTATCCCATTCGGCCCAGAGGTTGGCCTGCACGTCCGGCACGCCGACCGGTTTGTTGCCGCGATTGGCCGCTGTGGCCGAATCGGTCAGCTCGCCGTCAAGCACGGTGACGCCGCCCATCAGACGTGTGCCCTTGGCGACTTCGCCGTACATGCTCAACTCGACACCGCGGTTGCGTTGTTCAGCCTGCACCGAAAACACATTGCCGGCGCCAATCTCGCCGCTGGGTTTTTCAATCTGGAACAACGCCAGCGTGGTCATGAATGTGCCGTGTTCGTACTTGACGCCGATCTCATGCTGCTTCGATTCGTACGGGGCGAAGGTCTCGCCCGCGTTACTCGCAGTGCCCGGCGCGATGTCGCCTTTGGACAGGCCTTCGACATAGTTGTAGTACAGCGAAACGTCCTGCCACGGCTTGACCACCACGCCAACCAGCGGCGTCGTTGCGTTGTCGCTGTACTTGGAACTGACCGCACCGGCCGCGTTGTAATTGCGCGACTCGATGTCCTGGCGGCGCACGCCGAGGGTCAGCTGGAAGCGGTCATCGAGCATCGACAAGGTGTCGGTCAACGCCACACCGGACAGCTCCGACTCGGACACCCGCTGAACCTTCGGCGAACTGAGGTACTGCTGCGGCACGTCAACCGGGTGATAGATGTTCGACAGGATCGCGGTGCCATTGGTGATCCCGCGTGACAGCTCATCCTGATAACGGGTGGCCATGATCGTCGTGGTATGCGTGACCGGGCCTGTGGCGAATACGCCGCGCAGGCCGACATCGGCAGTCGAGCGGTCGACATTGAATTTGTAGTAGCCGGGAATATTGCTGGTGTCGCCGGCGTCATTGAGGATTCTCGGCACCTGATCGGACAGGCGCTTGACGTCGGATCGGCCACCGCCGGCATGAGCGAACACAGTGACGTTATCGGTCAGGTCATATTCGCCACCGAGCAGCGCCGACTGCTCCTTGGTGTCCGACCAGCCCCAATCCTGCGGCAGGTTGGTGCGGCCGTTCGGTGCGGACGGCACATCGACACCCGGTGCGATGGTGAAGGGCCGCGAGGCGGCTTCCCAGCTCTCTTTCTGGCTGATGTAGTCAAGATTCAAGCGCAGACGCTCGCCGCGATAATCCAGCGCGATGGCGCCGACGCCGAGGTCGCGCTGCTGATCATCGACCGCCGTGTCGCCGCCTTGCAGATTGCCGTTGAAACGCACGCCGAACTGGTTCTCCGAACCGAAGCGCCGGCTCAGATCCAGATGCCCGCCAACCTGCGAGTCGGAGGCGTAGCTGCCGGTGAATCGGGTCAGGTCTTCGTCCAGCGGACGCTTGGGCACGATGTTGATCACCCCGCCGACGCCACTGTTCGGGGAGATACCGTACATCAGCGCGCCGGGGCCCTTGAGCACTTCCACCCGTTCGGCGTAATCGGTGAATACCCGATAGTTCGGCGCAACGCCGTAGACGCCATCGAACGCCAGCTCGCCGAGGTTGCCTTCGCCAATCGGGAAGCCGCGGATGAAAAACGAATCGACGATGCCGCCCGTCTGGCCGGTCGAACGCACCGAAGGGTCGCGCTCCAGCGCATCGGCGACCGTCACGGTCTGCAGGTCGGCCAGGGTTTTCGCGGTGTAACTGGTGACGCTGAACGGCGTGTCCATCACGTCTTTGTTGCCCAGCATGCCCAGCCGCGCACCACGCGCAACCTGCCCTCCGGCGAGGGTTTCCGGCAACGCCGTGGCGCTATTGTAACGGGCGTTGATGTTGGTGGTGTCGAGGGTCAGCGCGTCCTTGCTGTCATCGGCCGGCGCGGTGGGTGCGCCGTTCGATGTCTGGGCGGCGACGTCGGTCTGCCCGGAGCCGGCGGCCCAGGCATTGGCGCTTCCTGCGACCAGAACGAAATTCAGCATGGCGGTACGCACAGCGAGTGTTAACACCCGCTCACCGCAAGGACGACTGACAACAGGCATGACGTGAGGATCCTTTTCATCGAGGGAAAATGGTAATCACTCCTATTGCCAGTCGATTTGCGAAAAAGTATCACCCGCAGTCGGTTTTATTTTTTTGCACTTGCTGCGGGTCAGGCGTACAGGCGCTCCAGCGGTATCGCCACCACCGGCAACGCCGGGTCAAAGGCGTGCCGGGTGGTCTTGTACGGGAACATCTCGCCACGGGCGATGGTGCGGAAAATCCGTTCCACCTCGAACACCTGCCCGGTCTGCCAGTGCCGCACGCAGACCCGCGGATCGCCGTAATCGAGCTGGATGCACGGCACCCGCTTCAGGCCCAGTTGCAACGCCGCGGTGAAGCGGTGATTGCCATCCATCACGATGCCGCGCGAGCGCTCGACGATGATTGGCTCGAGCCAATGCCCGGCGCGGACAATCGACTCGCACAGCATCGTCACGTTGGCCGGATCGACCTGCTCGGACTGCCGCACTTCGCAGAGCGGCCGCAGCGCTATCTGATAACCGTGTGCCATGGTGATCTCCTGTGCGCCGCGATTCAGCAGGCATCGGCGCGAACAATCGGCGCGTGCTGGCGGGCGACGTCGAGCAGGCGCTGGGCATGTTCGATCAACGGCAGATCGACCATCTCGCCATCGACTTGCACCGCATGGCTGCCGGTGGCCACGGCGCGCATGACCCGGTCGGCCCAGGCCAGCTGCCGCGAATCCGGCAGGAAGGCGCGTTGCACCGTAGCCAGTTGGCCGGGGTGGATACACAGCTTGGCGCCGAACCCCAGCGACCGGGCGTATTGCGCGTCTTTGGCGACCACCGCCAGATCGCTGATTGCCGGCGTCACGCCATCGATCGGCGCCGGCAGATCGGCCGTGCGCGACGCCAGCACGATGCGGTTGCGAGCGAACAGAAACGCCTCGGGAGTCTGGCTGCAATCGATGTCCAGAGCGAAATCCAGCGAGCCGAACGCCAGCCGCGCCAAGCCTGGAATCGCGGCAATCGATTCGACCTGTTGCAACCCCTTGGCGGTCTCGATGATCGCAATGACGTGCAATTGCGGCTGCCACGCCAGCAGGCGCTCGACCACCGCCGCCAACGCCTCGGGGCATTCGGCCTTGGGCAGGAAAATCCCGCTGCAGCGCTCGGGATAGCGCATGTCGCTGAGCCAGGTCAGGTCCTGGCGAAACAGCGCACTGCTGACGCTGTTCAAGCGGATGTAGCGCTCGCAGGCAACGCTCGGCGCGCTCTCCTGCCAGGCCCAGATGGCGGCGCGGGCGGCGGCCTTGCTGTCCGGATGAACGGCGTCTTCGAGGTCGAGAATGATCGCGTCCGGCCCTGCTTCGACCGCTTTGGCAAAGCGCTCGGGACGGTTACCCGGCACGAACAGGTAGCTGATCGCGCGTCGGGTTTTGCGGTTGAGTCGATCCGATTGCATGGCGTTGCTCCTTGGTGTGAACCAGTCGTGGTTTGGGAAGATTCCCGCAGCCCCCGCACGGGACTTTTCGCCTGCCGTTGCGGGGCTTGTCGCGACAACCGTTAATGCCTTGTCGATCAAGCAATTAACCGTTGTTTTTATTTGCGGGCGAACGAGTCCTTGAGCGTGTTAATACACGTTCATGGGTTCGCCTTGCGCTGGGCTTTATTCAAAAATATTTGAAAACCTTACTTGATAATCGTTCCTGTTCGCAATATTGTTCACGCCGCCAACAGGAACTATCGGCGTTTCAAAGCAAGTCAGTGACACCTGGAAAAGACCGATCAGCTGATGTCACTTGAACATCAGTTCTGGTATTCCAAGAGTATTGGCCTACAACTAATGGCCAGTTAGCACATTCGTGCAAAACCTTATGGATCGGGGTTCTTATGCAAACGTTTGATGAATTATTTATGACGCCGGGTATATCGGATCCAACATCTGCCCTCATTTGGCATCCGCCACCCGCCAATATAAAAACCCGTCTCTGACGAGCAGCGACACTTCATGATTCGATAACGGCTTGTTGTCGATATTGCTATGGCGAAGTTATTTTTCCGCGCCAGAGGTTAACTATGCCTGGAATAAATACCGCAACTTCCGAGCAGGACCATAAAGTCCATCATCCGCTCATGTTACAGCCATTGATCGACCCGGTTATTACCACGTTTATCAAGCACTTCCCGAATACATTGGGCAATTTGCTGGAACAACACGGATCCCCTCTGAATCTGGTCTGGCCGCATGCGTTTGAAGCCAATGCACAAGCGCTGTTGAATGTGTTGAAACGGTTCAACATTGCCCACGCGATCTTTTATGGCGCCAAGGCCAACAAGTCGCAAAGCCTGCTCGGCGCCGCAGCCAAGTCAGGCATCGGTGTCGATGTGTCGAGCCTTCACGAACTGCGGGACGCGCTACACGCTGCCATTCCCGGCGAGAACATCTGCGCCACCGGACCGGCGAAAACGGCGCTGTTTCATCAGGCGCTGATCGATGCAGGTTCACTGATCTGCCTGGACTCGCTGGAAGAATTCGATCACCTGCGCAACGTGCAGGAAGCACAACCAAGCCCAGTAACATCAAGGGTTCTGCTGCGTTACCGGCCGAAGAACAGCGGTAAAAGCCGTTTCGGAATGGGTGCTGAAGACCTGCTCGAATGCCTGCAACGATTGGCCAGACACCCTGAGATTTTCCGCTTCGAAGGGTTTCATTTTCACCTCGGCGGCTACGGCTTCGAATCCCGCGCTCAAGCGTTTCGGGAAGTCACCGGATTCGTCGAAGCGGCACGGGAAATGGGCCTTGATCCGCAGATGATTGATATCGGTGGCGGATTGCCGATTCGTTATGTCGAGCCCCAGATTTATGCCGGCTTTTTGCAGAACGACAATAACCCGAGCCACTATTACAACCAGAAAGTTCCGGCCGACTATTATCCTTACGGCAGCGACCTGACGGCGCCGCAATGGCTGACATTATTCCTCGAAGCCGAACATTCGCCGGGCCGGTCAATTGCCGCTTACTTGCGGCAGCAGTCAATAACACTGGCACTGGAGCCGGGAAGAAGTCTGGTGGACCAAGCGGCGATTTCGATTTTCCGCATCACCCGAACAAAAAAGCTTGCCGACAACAAAACCGTCATCTTTGTTGAGGGCAGTAGTTTCAGCGCCTGCGAAACCTGGTTCGCCTCGGAATATCTGGTAGATCCGCTATTGATCAGCCCAGAGCCACGCCCCGCCGCCCCGAGCCAGGCCTATATTGCTGGGCATAGTTGTCTCGACGACGACGTCATCAGTTATCGCTTGATCAACTTCGCAACACCCCCAGAAAGCGGCGACTTATTGGTTTACATCAATACCGCCGGCTATCAGATGGACTTGCTGGAAAACCAGTTTCATCGCCATCCCCTGCCCCGGCGGTTAACGGCAACCTGTTGTACGGAAGGTAATTACGCGTTCACACCTGACTACTGAAGGGACTAACTAAATGATCTTGAATAAAGTTTCCGATCTTATCGGTAATACACCGATGCTGGCTATTGATGTACCGGATACCAACGCCCGGTTGTTATTGAAAGTTGAAAAAAACAATCCCGGCGGCAGCATCAAGGATCGCATGGCGCGCAACATGGTGCTGGCGGCGCTCAAGTCCGGGCGGCTGAAACCCGGCGGCGTGGTGGTCGAGTCGTCGTCCGGCAACACCGGGATCGGTCTGGCCATGGCGGCGGTCGAGTTCGGTCTGCACTTCATCGCTGTGGTCGATCACCACGCCGCGCAGGACAAGATCGCGGTGATGAAAGCGCTCGGCGCCGAGGTTCGTTTCGTTAAAGGCACCTACCGCGAGGATGAAGTCGCCGTCGTCGAACGCCAGCGCATGGCTGCCGAACTCGCGACGGAAATTCCCGGAGCGGTGTTCATGAACCAGTCTGACAATGCCGCGAATGCCGGCGGCTACAGCGACTTCGTCCGCGAAACCGTGGCCCAGGCCGAGGGCCTGATCGGTGCGTATGTCGGTTGTGTCGGCACGGGCGGTTCGATGACCGGCATTGCGCGCGGCCTGAAAGTACATAACCCCGACACCGTGACCGTCGGCGTCGAACCGGCCGGTTCGATTGTGTTCGGCCATCCCGGCTATCCCTACTACCAATCGGGCACCGGCACTCCGGCCGGCGACACCGTTGGCCTGGTGCTCGATTACAGCTGCATCGATCTGGGCGTGCAGGTCACCGACTCGCAAGCCTTCGAAACCGCACGCTATATCGCCCGCAACTTTGCCTTGCTGGTGGGCGGTTCGACCGGTGGGGCAATTTTCAAGGCGCTGGAGCTGATTCACAAAGGTGTGCTGCGCGGCAATGTCGTGGTGCCGATTGCCGATGGCGGTGAGAAATACCTGCACACCGTGTTCGACGATCAATGGCTGCAGGAGCGCGATCTGCTCGACCCGGGTATCGGCGCACAACTGGACATCTGGCTGGGCAAGACCCAATGGCTGGAATCCGTTTCCGCGCCGCTGCAACTGAGCGTCGCATGACCCACCCTTCACACAGGAACGCCTCTCGATGAATCTGTTGAAAGTCGCCATCTGTGGTGGCGGCAGGACCGGCCATCTCAACGCCATTCTGTTCAAGCAACTGGCCGATGTGCAGGTGTCGCTGCTCACCCACAACCCCGAGGTCATCGAACAGCACGCGCGGCAGACGCCGATGCAAGCGCTGTTGCCGGATGGCTCGTACCTGAGCGCCCGTCTCGACCGGGTCACGGCGGATGCGCGTAGCGCGGTGGAAGATGCCGATCTGGTCATCATCACCGTGCCCGCTCACGTGCGCCAGCAAACCCTGCAAGCCATCGCCCCGCACCTGAGTGCAAGCAAACCGGTATACGTCGGCGCAATTCCGGGCTTCTGCGGTTTCGACTGGTTGGCTGAGGCGACGCTGCCCGAGCGGCCGAATGTGGTGATCTGGGGCATGAAGGATGTGCCGCACACCGCGTTCGAGCTGAGTCCGGGGCGCTCGATCAAAATGGGCGGTGGCAAAAGCCAGCTGTACGTGGCGACCCACGCCCGTGAATCGCAGGCGTCGCGGCATCAGCTTCAGGCCATTCTCACGCGTCTGTATGGCCCCTGCGTAACGTTGCTCGAGCACTATCTGGAAATCACCCTGACGCCGGGCAACCCGATCATGCATAGCTCGGTGATCTACGGCTTGATCGGCCCGTACGGCCAATGGCATCGCAAGATCTTCCCGCAACGCATGTGCTGGTGGACCGAATGCCCGGAGCTGGGCGCGTACTTTCTCGAGCGCATGGACGAGGAAAGCCAGGCGCTCTGCGCGGTGATCAGCCAGCGTCTGGGCATTGACCTGTCGTCGGTGAAATCGCTGAAACAGGAAATCGTCGAGGCCTACGGCGAGCAGATCCGCGACACCAGCAGCATGCTCTCGATCCTGCGCACCAATCAGGCCTACAACGACATTCTCGCGCCGATGGTGCCGGCCGCCGACAACCGCGCCGGCTACGTGATCGAACGCGAAAGCCGTGCCTTCAACGAAGATGTCGCCTACGGCCTGGTGCTGTTGGTGGAGATGGCCCGGCGCTTCGAAATCAAGGTGCCCCACATCGAGGAAGTCCTGCAGTGGAGCGTGGCTTATATGCACGGTCTGCGCGACTCGGCCCTCGACTATTTCCCGCGCCAATGGCCACACACGGCCAGCGCTGCGGCATGACCTTTTCACTCATTTTTCGACGAGCAGACCGCTGATATGGATGACTTCAAGACACTGATCGCCTACTCCCGCCGCAACGCCATGCGCCGTCTGGTGCGCTGCCTGTTTGCGGAAAACATTCTCGACCGTGCCGCCCTGAGCTTTTCCGCTGGCGGCAATCAGGCCACTTACCCGCTCGAGGGCGGCCGCGCGCACCTGGCATTCTCCGACATTGCCAAAGGCCCGGCCGACACCATAGTCAACGACGGTGAGGTGGTGCTGGTCACCGACGAAGGCGTACGCCAGACCATCACCAGCCATCAGGACATGCTCGACGTGCTGCGCGACAGCTTCGATTTCGCACCGACCGACGAAGGCGTGGCCGGGCTCAAGGCCGACATGGAAAACAGCCTGACCAACGACGCTCACGCCCGTCAGCACCGTCAGCAGTGGAACGCGCGGTTGCATCAGGCCGCGAAGGATCACGGGCTCGACAGCCTCACCGATTACCTGCGCCAGCACGCGAGCACCAAAGACGCGGCGATCCTGCTCGACC
Source organism: Pseudomonas sp. 15C (assembly GCF_055484735.1). Lineage (NCBI taxonomy): Bacteria > Pseudomonadati > Pseudomonadota > Gammaproteobacteria > Pseudomonadales > Pseudomonadaceae > Pseudomonas > Pseudomonas sp. 15C. The sequence goes on from NZ_JBUDGD010000051.1 coordinate 14,744, forward strand.
AGTGGGGCTCGCTGGAAGGCCATCCGTATTACCCGACCTGGAAAGCCCGGCCGGGCCTGAGCGATGAGGAAGTCGCGCAGCTGTCGCCCGAGTTCAACGCGCAAGTGCCGCTGCGCATCGCCGCGTTGCGCGCCGAACATGCGCAAAGCGAAAGCATGCCGCATGTGAGCAGCTACCACGACTGGTTCGCCGCCAACTTCCCCGGGCAATGGGAACAATGGAAAGCGGCGCTCAACCGCAAGGGTCTGGATGAACGCGAATGGCTGCCGCTGCCGATTCACGGCTGGCATTTGCAGGCCTACGTGCTGAAGACGTTCGCCGCAGAAATCGAAGCAGGGATTCTGATCACCGACGGCCCGGACCTTGTGACGCTACCGACCATGTCCTATCGCACAATGATGCCGGTTCTGGACGTTTGCGCGCCGCTGATCAAACTGCCGATCGCCGTGTGGATGACCAGCGAACTGCGCAGCCTGCAAGCCAAATCGATTCATATGGGGCCGCGCATCAGCACGGTGATCAGCCAGATTCTGCACGCCGAAAACGGCTTCGACCAACGCCTGGAAATCTTCACGGAAGAGATCGGTGTGCGCTACAAGAACGCCGTCACCCAGGACGATCACCCCGGCCGGCATCTGTCCGTGGTCTATCGCGCCAGTGCCCCCGCGTTCGAACGCTCCGATGCTTGCCTGCCGATTACCGTGGCGTCGCTGTTCACCCGTTTGCCCGGCAACGGTCGCCCGCTGTTCACCGACCTGATCGAACGTGACGGCGTACGCGCCACTGCCACGCAGGTGGAAAACTGGTACCGCGAATATGCGAAAGTGGTCACCCGCCCGGTGGTGGCGATCTATCTGTTGTATGGCATCGGTCTGGAAGCGCATCAGCAAAACACCATGGTGCTGTTCTCTGCCGACGGTAAAGCTCGTAGTCTGCTGATCCGTGATTTTGGCGATGGCCGCACCTATGCGCCGTTGCTCGAAGGCCGCGGCTACAGCCTGCAACCGCACGTCCAGCCGGGTATCCTGCCAACGGTGTTCAGCGGCGACATCGAGCCGGTGCGCATGTTTGTCCTGGATGCGGCGTTCCTCACGCACCTGCATGAACTGGCCCTGTGGCTGACCAAGGAGTATGGCTTGAACGACACGCGACTCTGGCAAATCCTGCGCGAGGAAACCGACCTCGCCTTCGACGCGGTGCGCGAGCGCGTCGCGCCGCAAATCTGGGAAACCGAACACCGCGCGTTCGTCGAAGAGCCCTGGCCAACGCGTTCGTTGCTGCGCATGCACCTGATGCAGTACAGCAACTATCGTTTGCAACATACCCTGACCAACCCGCTCGCCAGCGTTTAACCGAGGCCGACTCATGTCCCATGCAGGTGCCATCCAGGGTTCACGCGTACGAATCCTGATTTATCTTCTGTTCGCGATCCAGTTGGTGTCGATGGGCGCAATGGAAATGAGCGGGCCGTTCTGGCCTGTCCACCTGCGTGGGCTGACCGACTCCGAAACGGTTTTCAGCTTCGCCAGCATCGCCGTGTATGTCGGGCCGATGCTGGGCATTATTCTGACCAGTGCCTTCTGGGGCCGCATCGGTGACCGCTACGGTCACAAGCTGATGATGATCCGCGCGCTCGCCGGGTTGTCGTTGACCCAGTTGGGGCTGGCCCTGTTCAGTGATATCTGGGCCATTCTGATTCTGCGTTTTCTGCAAGGCGCCTTCGCCGGTTACATCGCCCCGGCGCAGGCGTATGGGGTGAGTATCGAAGCGCCGTCGCGACGGGCGCGGCTGTTCGCGATCCTGCAGATATCGACCAACGTCGGCTCGCTGCTCGGTGCCGTGGTCGGCGGGCTGATCCTCGATTACGCGACATTCTTCTGGATCAACATCATCGCCTCGGCACTTTGCGCGGTGTGTACGGTGATCGCCGCGATGACGCTGCCGGACGTGCCGCCAGTGAAGAAAGCCGTGGTCAGCGCAACCGCCACCCCCGCACGCCGCGCCAGTCTCTGGCAAGGCTCGCCGTTGCTCTCGCTGCTCGGCGTGATGGGCATTCTGCTGCTGGCGCGCATGCTCCCGCAGACGTCGTTTTCGCTGTACGTCAGCTCGGTGTTCGAGGTGAGCAATTCGGTGGTCGGCCTGTGTTACGGCTTGCTGGCGCTGGGCTTCATCCTGTCGGCGACGGCATGGTCGCGCTATTTCGAGCACCGCGGCCAGCAGGACACCCTGCAGCGCATGACCTACGTGGTGATCGGCTGCATCGCGCTGACCGCCGTCGCAGGCGTCACGCGTAATCCGATGGTCTTCGTTGTGGCTTATTTCATCTGGGGCGTGTTGCTCGGCGCGACCACCCCGGTGCTGATGGCCCTGATCTCGAAAACCGCCGACAGCTCCCAGCAGGGTCATGTGCTGGGCATCGCGCAGGGCACCGCGCAATTCGCCTCGATTGCCGGGATATCGGCTGGCGGCCTGCTCAGTCAGGTCTACGGTTTGCAGTACACCTACCTGTTCGTGTGCCTGGCCTATGGGGTCGCGCTGATCCCGATTGTCGCCCTGCGTTACTGGCCTGCGGCGATGCAACCGAGCGCCGCACCACCCGCAGACTGAACAAGGAGTGATGGTTTGGACATTGAACAACTGCGCGCCGACACTCCCGCCGTCGCGCAACTGATCCATTTCAACAATGCCGGCGCGGCGCTGATGCCGACGCCGGTGATCGAGGCCGTGACCCGGCATATCCAGCTCGAAGCCAGCCTTGGCGGCTATGAAGCCGCCGGGCGCCAAGCGGCCGAAGTCGAGCAGGTCTACGGGTCGATCGGGCGCTTGCTCAACGCCGCACCGGATGAAATCGCGGTGATCGAGAACGCCACCCGTGCCTGGGACATGGCCTTCTATTCATTACCATTGCAACCCGGCGATGTGCTGCTGACGTCGGCCACCGAATACGCCGGCAACTACATACCTTATCTGCAACTGAAACAGCAACGCGGTATCGAGATTCGCATCATTGCCAACGATGAGCACGGTCGGGTCTCGTTGTCGGCATTGCAGCAGATGCTCGAGGATGACCGGGTGGCGCTGATCTCGCTGCCGGTGATCGCCACCAACGGCGGGCCGGTGCAGCCGATCGAACAGATCGGCGCCCTCGCCCGTGCGGCCGGCGTGCTGTATCTGCTCGATGCCTGCCAGGGCGTCGGGCAGATACCGCTGGATGTACAGAAGATCGGTTGTCACATGCTCACCGCCACCAGCCGTAAATACTTGCGCGGCCCTCGGGGCATGGGCTTTTTGTACATCGAAAAAGCGCTGTGCCAGAACCTTGAACCGGTGTTTCTCGATCTGCACGCGGCATCGTTGCAAAGCGCCGACAGCTACACGGTCCGCGCTGATGCCCGACGTTTCGAAAACTGGGAATGCAACGTCGCGGCAAAACTCGGCCTCGGTGCGGCGGTGGAGTACGCACTGGCGCAAGGCATTGAGCCGATGTGGCAGCGGATCCAGCAACTGGCCGATTATCTGCGCCAGAACCTGGGGCAGATCCCCGGTTTCACGCTGCAGGATCCGAGCGTGAACAGGTCCGGTATCGTCACCTTCAGTCACCGCCACCACAGCGCCGCGCAGGTGCAACAGTGGCTGGCCGGGCAGGACAAGCGCATCAACGTCAGCACTTCAACCTTTCGCTCGACCCTGCTGGACATGCAGCACAGGGACTTGCTGGAAGTCAGTCGCGCCTCGCTGCACGCCTACAACACCGAAGCGGAAATCGACACGATGATTGCCGCGTTACGCGCTCTGCCGCGCCTTTGAAACGGCAGGCCAATCGGCGCTTGCATCGCACAGGCGTTGTAAACTAGCATTGGGAATACTTCTCAATTGCATGAAAATCTGCAGCCATGAGCGAAACCCTTCCCGCGAACAACGACAAGCATCTGCGCGCGATCGAAGCCCTGTACAGCGGCCATCACGGCTGGCTGTACGCGACGCTGAGAAAAAAACTGGGTAACGCCATGGATGCGGCGGATCTGGCGCAGGATACCTTCACCCGCATCCTCGCCTCGCAGGTCACGGTGATCGAGCAGCCGCGCGCCTACCTGAGCTGCGTGGCCAAGGGCATTCTGGTCAACTGGTATCAGCGCAAGGCGCTCGAACGCGCCTATCTGGATGCGCTCGCGCAGTTGCCTGCGCCCGAGGTGCCGTCGCCGGAATTGCGTTTCATGGTGCTGGAAACCCTGCATGAAATCGACGCAATGCTCGACGCCCTGCCACCGCTGGTCAAACGTGCGTTCCTGCTGTCGCAGATCAGCGGCTTGAAGTACGACGACATTGCCGAGCAATTGGGCGTATCGCTGATCACCGTCAAACGCTACATGAAGCAAGCCTTCGTGCAATGCCTGTTGCTGGTGGAGTGAATGCTCGCCCGGCGCAATGAAGCGCAACCCGCTCCTCAGGCATTGGAAGAAGCCGCTGACTGGCTGATGCGCATGAGCGAGCGCGAGCTGAGCGACCGCGAACGCGGCGAATGGGAATTGTGGAAAGCCAGCAGCCCCGAGCGCACGCGCGCCTGGGCCCGTGCGCAATTGTTGCAGGACAAACTGGGCGGCCTGCCGCCGTCCTTGGCCATGTCGGCCCTCGATCGGCCGAGCAGCCCGGAACGCCGTGCGGCGATTGGCAAACTGGCGCTGCTGCTGGCGTTGGTCCCGGCCGGCTGGGGTGGCTGGAAGCTTTCGCAAACCCAGCAATGGTCGGCCGATTACCGAACGGCCGTCGGCGAACGACGCGAGCTGACCCTCGCCGATGGCTCAAAAATCACCCTCAACACCGATTCCGCCATCGACGTGCTGTTCGATTCCAGTCAGCGCCTGATCCACCTGCGCGAAGGCGAAATACTGGTGCAGACCGCAGCGGATATCTCCCCGATGGCGCGGCCCTTCGTGGTCACGACCCGGCAAGGCCGGATGCAGGCGCTGGGCACGCGGTTCACCGTACGCGCACTGCCTCCGCAAACGCACCTCGCGGTACTGGAAGGCGCGGTAAAAGTCGAACTCGCGGACAATCGCCAGCACACGCCACTGATCGTCAACGCCGGACAGCGCACCGATTTCTCGTCTTCGACGTTTGGCGCGGTCAGTGCGACCGACCGTTACGCCGGTGCCTGGAGCCAAGGCATGCTGATGGCCGACAAGATGCGCCTTGCCGATTTCGTCGCGGAACTGACGCGCTATCGTCGCGGTTTCATCCGCCTCGATCCGGCGATTGCCGACTTGCGCATTTCTGGCGCCTACCCGATCAGCGACAGCCAGCGCACCTTGAACATGCTGGCGCAAACCTACCCGATTCTGGTCAGCGGCCACTTGAATGGCTACTGGGTCATGCTCTCCCGCGCCTGAGCGAAAAAATATTTGCCGCCGTGCTGATACTTTTTCCAATCTCGACTGGCTATGAGGGAGATGCATTTTTTCGTCCTGTTCATAGGCTCATCCATCCATGCCCGCTGCACGCCTCCTGCGCCCGGATCGTCCGTTCAAACCCGCTATTCGCAGTGCGTTGCTGAGCCTTGTCCTGATCGTTGTCGCCTGCCCGCTGGTCGTCGCCGGCGAGCCTGCGCAACTGGATACGCTCGCCCTGCGTGCCTACGACATTCCGGCCGGGCCGCTCGGTGCGACCCTGTCGAGTTTTGCCGTGGACGCCGGCATTGCCCTGTCGTTCCAGCCGGCGCTGACCGACGGCTTGAGCAGCCCGGCGCTGATCGGCCGCTACTCGACCCAGGAAGCGGTCAATCGCCTGTTGGCCGGCAGTGGTCTGGACATGGTGCGGCGCAGCGACGGCAGTTACACACTGGTTGCGCGCCGGGTCACCCTGGATGAAACGGCGGTGATCGGCACCGATCGACGCAGCGACGCGCTACCGGCGGTGTACGCCGGCGGCCAGGTCGCCAGCGGCGGACGTCTGGGCCTGCTCGGCAACACCGATGTGATGGACGCGCCGTTCAGCGTCAGCACCTACACCTCGGCGCTGATCAAGGATCAACAGGCTGTCACCGTCGGTGATGTGCTGGAACGCGATTCGTCGGTGCGCTCTACCGGGCAGACCGGCGGCATCGTCGATTCGTTTTTCATTCGTGGCTTTCCGGTGGGCGAAGGCAACCTCGGTGAACTGGCGTTCGATGGCGTCTACGGCGTCGCGCCGAACTACCGGGTCTTCACCGAGTACGCCGAGCGCATCGAACTGGTCAAAGGGCCCGGCGCCCTGCTCTACGGCATGTCCCCCAACAACGCGGTGGGTGGCGTGATCAACGTGGTGCCGAAACGTTCGCTGGACGAAGACCTGAGCCGTTTCACCGCCAGTTATGCGATGAATGCGCAGCTCGGCGGGCATGTCGATGTCAGTCGGCGTTTCGGTGAAGAACGGCGCTTCGGCGTACGCATCAATGGCAGCACGCAACTGGGCGACACAGCGATCGACAAGCAGTCGCGCCACGTCAACATCGGCGCGATCGCCCTCGATTATCAAGGCGAGCGGCTGCGCACCAGCTTCGACTGGTTGCGGCAGAAAGAACGCTTCGATGCCGCCTCGCGGCCGTTTCTGATTGCCCCGGGCGTGGACATTCCCTCCGCCGCCAACGGCCGAACCAGCGTGAGCCAGGACTGGGGCTGGTCGAAAACCCGTGATACATCGGCGCTGCTCAGCGGCGAATACGACCTCAGCGATGCGCTGACGGTGTTCGCCCATGCCGGCGGCGGCAAATCGGCGGTGGCGCGCATGTCCGACCAGACACCGACCATCATCAACCCGGCTGGCGACACGTCTTCGACGCCTGGTTATTACAAATTCGAGGTCAAGCGCTACACCGTCGACACGGGGGCGCGGCTGCGCTTCGACACCGGGCCGATCAGCCACCGCACCGCGGTGCAGGTCAGCCGTTATCGCGATGTGCTGTCACGGGGGATCATTTCCGCCGCGCCGATCCTGTCGAACATTTATCACCCCGTGGATCGCTCGGAACCTTACATTCCTGAGCCGGCCACGCCGAAAGTCTCCGAGAGCGAACTGACCGGCGTGGCGCTCGCCGACACCCTGTCGATCCTCGACGACCGCGCGCAGATGACCCTCGGCGTGCGCCAGCAGAACATCAAGTCGGACAATTACAACCCCAGCGGCGTGGTCACTACGTCCTACGACCACAGCCGCACCACGCCGCTGTTCGGCGCGGTCATCAAGCCCTGGGATCACGTCGCGCTCTACTACAACTACATCGAAGGCCTGAGCAAGGGCGACATCGCGCCCTCCACCGCCAGCAATGCGGGGGAGATCTTCGCGCCGTACGTTTCGCGCCAGCATGAGCTCGGCGTCAAGGCCGACTACGGCACCTTCACCTCGACCCTGAGCCTGTTCCAGATCACCAAGCCCAGCGGCGAACTGGCCGCCGGGGTGTTCTCGGTGCAAGGCGAGCAGCGCAACCGCGGCCTGGAGCTGAACGTGTTTGGCGAAGTGACGCCGGGCACGCGGTTGCTCGGTGGCGTGACCCTGCTGGACGCCGAACTGACGAAAACCGCCGTGGCCGGCAATCGCGGCAACAAGCCGGTCGGCGTGCCGTCGGTGCAGGCCAACCTCTGGGCCGAATGGGACACCTCGTGGGTCGAAGGGCTGACCCTGACCGGTGGCGCCATCCATACCGGCAGCCAGTACGTGAACCAGGCCAACACGCAAAAACTCGATGACTGGACCCGCTTCGATGTCGGTGCGCGTTACACCACGCGCATCGATGAGCGGCCGACCACGTTCCGCGCCACGGTGCAGAACGTGTTCGATCGAGAGTACTGGTCGGGCGTCGCCTCTTACGGCGCGTTCTCCCAGGGCTCACCGCGCACTTTATTACTGTCGGCGACTGTCGATTTCTGAAACGTTCAGCGTGGCGGCGGCAGGCGCCGTGGGCCGCGCTGACTTTGGCAAAGGTTGGACCATGGCGATTTTCGATCGACGCAGCCAGGCGGTTGCTGCGCTGTTACTGGCAGGCGTGCTGAGCCTGTTTTCCCTCGCGCCGCGCAGTGCTGACGCTGCTGACAGCGACGCTGCGCGCACCGAGGTGACCGACCTGCTGGGACGCAAGGTCAAGGTGCATCTGCCGGTCAGGCGGGTGATCCTCGGTGAAGGCCGGCAGCTGTATCTGGTCGCCGCGCTCGATACACAGAACCCGATCGAACGCATCGTTGGCTGGCGCAAGGACCTGATCCAGTCCGATCCGGACACCTACACTGCGTACCTGCGCAAATTCCCGGCCATCGCGAAAATCCCCACTTTCGGTGGCTTTGAAGACGGCACCTTCGATATCGAGCAGGCCATCTCGCAACGCCCGGACGTGATCATCCTCAACATCGAGGCGCAGCACGCCACCGAGGATGCGCGTTACATCGAAAAGCTCGACGCCCTCGGCATCCCGGTGGTGTACGTCGACTTTCGCAACAACCCGATGCAGAACACCGAGCCGACCATGCGCCTGTTCGGCCAGTTGTTCGGCAAGGAGCAACGGGCCGAAGCGTTCATCGATTTTCGCAACCAGCAGATCCATCGCGTCACCGACGTCATCGAAAAACAGCACCCGCCTCGCCCGAGCGTGTTCATCGAGCGCATCGGCGGTTACACCGATGATTGCTGCCTGAGTTTCGGCAATGAAAACTTCGGCCTGTTCGTCGACATGGCCGGCGGCAACAACGTCGCGCGCGGCATCATTCCGACCACGTTCGGCCAGTTGAATCCCGAGCAAGTCATCGTCGCCAATCCGGCGCATGTGGTGGTCACCAGCGCCAACTGGGAAGCGTTTGCCCCCGGTGGGCACTGGGTCGGCGTCGGCCCCGGCGCGGACATGGCGCAGGCACGGAAAAAACTCGCCTGGTACACCCAGCGCCCGGCCTATGCCGGCATCAAGGCCCAGGAGCATCACGCCTTCCACGCGATCTGGCATCAGTTCTACAACAGCCCCTACCAGTTCGTTGCCATCCAGCAATTGGCCAAATGGTTTCACCCGGAGCTGTTCGCCGATCTCGACCCGGACGCAGCGTTCCGCGAACTGCATGAACGCTTCCTGCCGGTGCCGTACGAATCCGGCTACTTCGTCAGCCTGGGCGACACCGAGGTCAAGCCATGAGCTCGATGACCGACACCGTGGTGGTCCAGCGCGAAACCTATCGCCGTCTGGTACTGCGCAAGCGCCTGATCCTCGCGGGACTGGTGTTTTTACTGCTGTGCAGCGTGCTCCTCGATCTGGCGCTCGGCCCGGCCAGCTACAGCCTCAGCGAAGTGCTCGGCGCCCTGTTTTCACCGGACAGCGCTTCGCCGCAAGTGCGCGTGGTGATGTGGGACATTCGCCTGCCCGTGGCGCTGATGGCGGTGGCCGTCGGCGCGGCGTTGTCGCTGGCCGGCGCGCAGATGCAGACGATCCTCAACAATCCGCTGGCCAGCCCGTTCACCCTGGGCATTTCTGCCGCCGCCAGTTTCGGCGCTGCGCTGGGCCTGGCCTTCGGCGTCGCGCTGTTTCCGCTGGCCGCGCAGTTCATGGTGCCGCTCAACGCGTTCATCATGGCCATGCTGTCGGCGTTGCTGATCCACTTTCTGAGCATGCGCCGCGGGGTCACCGCCGAGACCATTGTTCTGCTTGGCATTGCCTTGGTCTTCACCTTCAATGCGCTGCTGGCGCTGGTGCAGTTTTTTGCCACCGAGCAAGCCGTCGCCGCCGTAGTGTTCTGGACCATGGGCAGCCTGACCAAAGCCACCTGGCCAAAACTTGGCATCATCTGTCTGGTGATCCTCGTCACCCTGCCGATTTTCGCCCGCCGTGCCTGGGCCTTGACCGCCCTGCGCCTGGGCGATGACAAGGCGGCGAGTTTCGGCATCAACGTGCGCAGCCTGCGCTTTCAGACGCTGATCATGGTCAGCCTGCTCGCCTCGTTTCCCGTGGCGTTCGTTGGCACCATCGGCTTTATCGGCTTGGTCGGCCCGCATATCGCCCGAATGCTGATCGGCGAAGACCAACGCTTCTTCCTGCCGGCCTCGCTGCTCACAGGGGCGCTGATCCTGTCGGCCAGTTCGGTGGTCAGCAAGACCCTGATTCCCGGCGCGATCTTCCCGATCGGCGTGGTTACCTCGCTGATTGGCGTGCCGTTCTTCATTTCACTGATTCTCGGCGGGAAGAAAAACTCATGGTGAAGCTGCAACTGGACAATCTGGGCGCCCGCTATGGCCAGCGCGAGATCATCCGCGGCGTCTCCACCGCGCCGTTTCTGGGTGGTCAGGTGGTGGCAGTGGTCGGGCCAAATGCGGCCGGCAAATCGACGTTGTTCAAGCGCATGGCCGGGCTGATCGACGGCCCTGGCCAAGTGATCCTGCAGGACTCGAAAAAAGGCCCGACGGGGATCAGCTACATGCCCCAGGGCCTGAACGCCAGCGCCCGCCTGACCGTGTACGAATCGGTGCTGCTGGCGCGCAAGCAACTGACGCCGGGCTGGGTCGTCCACGATGACGAGCTGAAACTGGTCGACGACATTCTCGCCGCACTGGGCATCACCGCCCTGTCGTTTCGCAACCTCGGCGAACTCAGTGGCGGGCAGCAGCAGCTGGTGTCCATCGCGCAGACACTGGTGCGCGAACCGGAAATCCTGCTGATGGACGAACCGACCAGCGCCCTCGATATGCATCGGCAAGTGCAGGTGCTGAACTTCATGCGCAGCCTGGCGCGGCAACGCGAGGTGATCGTGTTCATTGCGATTCATGATTTGAATCAGGCGCTGCGGTTTGCCGATCAGGTGCTGGTCATCGCTGACGGCACCACCCAGGGCAGCGGCCCGAGCAGTGAGGTGATCACCGAGCAGATGCTGCGCAGCGTGTACAAGGTTGAAGCGCGGATCGAACAGTGCAGCCGTGGGCTGCACCATATTCTGATCGACGATATCGTCTGAGGCGCAGCGCTCAGGGATCGATCTGAGCCATCAACTCCGGCACTGATTCGGGCCGGCGCGCATACCGCTGGGCCAGCACCGCGCAGACCATCAACTGGATCTGATGGAACAGCATCAGCGGCAGGATCAACACGCCAATGGTGCTGCCGGCGAACAACACCTGCGCCATCGGCACACCGGTGGCCAGGCTCTTTTTCGAACCGCAGAACAAAATAGTGATGCGATCCTCCTGATTGAAGCCAAACGCCTTGCCGAGCAGGATCGACGCCATCAGCACCAGCGCCAGCAGGATGCAGCAGACCACGATCAGCCCGAGCAATTCGAACAGCGGAATCTGCTGCCAGATTCCCTCGTTGACTGCCTCGCTGAACGCGCCGTAGACCACCAACAGAATCGAGCCCTGATCGACGAACTTCAGCCAGTTTTTGTTGCGCCCGACCCAGGCGCCGATCCAGCGCCGAGCGATCTGCCCGGCAATGAATGGCAGCAGCAATTGCACGCTGATTTTCACGATGGCATCGAGCGTCGAACCGCCGTCACCGTGGACGTTGAGCAACAGCGTGACGAGCAACGGCGTCAGGAAAATCCCGAACAGACTCGACGCCGCGGCGCTGCAGATCGCCGCCGGAATATTGCCGCGCGCCAGTGACGTGAAGGCAATCGCCGATTGCACCGTGGCAGGCAATGCGCACAGGTACAGCATGCCCATGTACAGCTTGTCGCCGATCAACGGTGACAGCACCGGTTTGAGCGCCAGCCCCAATAGCGGGAAAAGCACGAAGGTCAGGCCGAACACCAGCAGATGCAGGCGCCAGTGACCGGCGCCGGCGATGATCGATTCGCGGGACAGTTTGGCGCCGTGCAGGAAAAACAGCAGCGCGATGGCGAGGTTGGTCAGCCAGCCGAAGCCGACCGCGACCTGGCCGCTGGCCGGCAGAAAACTCGCCAACAGGACCACGCCGATCAGTGTCAGGGTGAAGTTGTCGGGCAAAAAACGGGGGCGCGTCATGATATTCATCCGGGGGTTGCCAGTGCTTGCCGACGACTCTAACGTGACTGGCAATTACCGACTAACGCCGAAGAGCCGCAAGATGCCGCCTAAAGGACAAACCAACAGCGTTCGCCGCAGCATTCCCGGGCTGCCCAGCTTGCCGCGTCCGCTGTACGGCAGAACCGAATCGCTGCCCAATCGCGCTCTGACCCGCCGCCATAGTCACCCGTGGGTGCAGTTGTCCTACGCGATCCAGGGCGTACTCGAAGTGCAGACCAGCGCCGGACGTTTCGTCGCCCCGCCCGAGCGCGCCGTGTGGATTCCCGCCGGTGTGCCGCATCGGGTCTTCAGCGCGCCGCACACGGAAATGCGCAGCCTGTACATCGATTGCAGCGTTTCAGCCTGGGCCGCCGGGCATTGTCACGTGTTGGCCGTCAGCGATCTGCTGCGCGAACTGATCCGAGCGTTCAGCCAGGTGCCGGTGGAATACGACGAGAACGGCGCGCACGGTCGCCTGGCGCAAGTCATCCTCGACCAGCTCGCCCAGGCCGCGCAGATCGACCTGATGCTGCCACTGCCGCAAGATCCGCGCTTGAAGCAGATCTACCAGAGCCTCGAACAACACCCTGAACAACAAACCACACTCAGCCACTGGAGCGAGCGGTTCGGCGTCACCGAAAAAACCCTTACCCGTCTTTTCCTGCGCGACACCGGCCTGACCTTCCGCGCCTGGCGTCAACGCCTGCGCCTGCTCGGCGCGCTGACGCCACTGGAAAAAGGCGAACGGGTGACTGACGTGGCATTGGCGTGCGGGTATGACTCGACGTCGGCGTTCATTGCGGCGTTTCGGCAGCAGTTTGGGCAAACGCCGGGGGAGTTTTTTCGCTAGGAAAATCTCCGACACTTCGTTTTTCTCGAAGCATTGCCCAGAAATAAACGATTTTTCCTGCGCATAAATCCGTCGTTAGCATGGCCCTGTCTACCTCAAGCCCATCGACAGGGAGCGTGACATGCCAGCGACAAACCTCAATATCGGCGAACCGTGGATGTGGGGCGCCTTCATCGTTTTTGTGCTGGCGATGCTGGCCTTGGACCTGTTTGTCTTCGGCGGGCGCAAGGCGCATCGGGTGTCAGTGCGTGAAGCGCTGGCCTGGGTGATTGCCTGGTGTCTGCTGGCGCTGAGCTTCGCCGGTTTGCTCTGGTGGTATCTGCACGGCGAGTTCGGCGGCGAGATCGCCCGGCAGAAAACCCTAGAATTTCTCACCGGTTATTTGATCGAGCAATCGCTGTCGATCGATAACATGTTCGTCTTCGTGATGATTTTCAGCTACTTCGCCGTGCCACCGGAATTGCAGCGACGGGTGCTGTTGTACGGTGTCCTCGGGGCGATCGTGATGCGCGCGGTGATGATCTTTGCCGGGGTGTGGCTGGTGTCGCAGTTCGAGTGGCTGCTGTATGCGTTCGGGGTGTTCCTGATCATCACCGGGATCAAGATGCTGGTGTTTGCCGAGCAGCAACCGGACCTGGAAAAAAACCCGTTGCTGCGCTGGGTCCGCAACCACATGCGCATCACCAGCGGCTTTCACGGCGAGCGGTTTTTCATCGTGCAGAACGGTGTGCGCTGGGCGACGCCGATGTTTCTGGTGCTGGTGCTGATCGAGGCAAGCGACCTGATGTTCGCGGTCGACAGCATCCCGGCGATCTTCGCGGTGACCACCGACCCGTTCATTGTCTTCACCTCGAACATCTTCGCGATCATGGGATTGCGTGCGCTGTACTTTTTGCTTGCGGACATGGCTGACCGCTTTCATTTGCTCAAGTACGGATTGGCGATCGTGCTGGTGTTCATCGGCGGCAAGATGGTGCTGATGCCGTGGTTCCACATGCCGGTGGAATGGTCGCTGGCGGTGGTGGGCGCGGTGATTCTGGGCTCGGTGTTGCTGAGCCTGGTGATGACGCGCGAGGGTGAACGCAGCACTGAATGACACAACATAAAACCTGTAGGAGTGAGCCTGCTCGCGATGGCGGTGGGTCAGGTGACTCAAATGTTGGCTGACACACCGCTATCGCGAGCAGGCTCACTCCTACAGGGGAACGCGCTTATTTATCGGACTTGATGCTGGTCCACACGCGGGTCCGTACGCGTTCGAGTTTCTGCGGCAACGGCTGAACCACGTAGAGTTTTTTCAGTGCTTCCGGGGTTGGCGTCAGGTTCGGGTTGTCGGTGATTTCCTTGTTGATCAGCGCCAGCGAATCCTTGTTCGCGTTCGGGTAACCGAGGAAATCACTGATCGGCGCGATGACTTTCGGGTCGAGCAAGTGGTTGAGGAATTCGTGGGCCTCGGTAACGTTTTTCGCGCTTTTCGGAATCGCGAAAGTATCGAACCAGATCGGCGCGCCTTCCTTCGGCAAGCGCCAGTCGACCACAACACCATTGCCCGCCTCTTTGGCGCGGTTGCCGAACTGGTAGAAGCTGCCCGAGTAACCGATTGCCACGCAGATGTCGCCGTTGGCGATGTCGGTCATGTACTTGGCCGAGTTGAAGTAGGTCACGTACGGGCGAACCTTGAGCATCAACGCTTTGGCTTTTTCATAATCGGCGGGGTTCTGGCTGTTCGGGTCGAGACCGAGATAGTGCAGCGCCAGCGGGAGGATTTCCGTCGGCGAATCGAGCATCGCCACGCCGCAGGATTTGAGCTTTTCCATGTTCTCCGGTTTGAACACCAGATCCCAGCTGTCCACCGGTGCGTTGTCGCCCAGCGCCGCTTTGACCTTGGCCGGGTTGAAACCGATCAACACGGTGCCGACCATGTAAGGCACGCCGTACTGGTTGCCCGGATCGTTCTTGCCCAACAGTTTCAATAGTTCCGGGTCCTGATGGCTCCAGTTCGGCAATTTCGACTTGTCGAGTTTCTGGAACACACCGGCCTTGATCTGCGTTTCGAGGAACTGGTTGGACGGCACCACCAGGTCGTAACCGGAGTTGCCAGTGAGCAACTTGGCTTCCAGCGATTCGTTGGTGTCGAAGGTGTCCCAGGTCACTTTGATGCCGGTTTGCGCGGCGAAATCCTTGGGCACGGCGGGCAGGATGTAATCAGCCCAGTTGTAGACGCGCAGCTCGCGTTGCTCGGCCTGGACGGCGCTGGCCAACAGCGTCAGCCCACACACAGTGGCACCCAGAATACGTTTCATCGTGACCATGGTTGTTCCCCGAAAGCGGCGTGAGTTCGATGGTTTTTATGTTCTGTACACGGCAGTGGCCGAAATGGCGGCCAAGGGTAATAAGGTCGAGCGTTTCGTTGTGCCTTTGATTCTTGCCGAGAGCGCCAGGGGATCACAGTGGGGCATCGGCCAAAAGGGGATCGATATGGCCAATTTAGATGACCGCCAGGATGCGCAACGACAATGCCCGGCACAGGCCGGGCATTGATTGAACAGCGGAGCGACTCAGTCGGTATCCATCACCTTAGTCGGTATACCCCAACTTCGCCGCCCTGCTCTGCTGCGCCTGGCCACGGGTGGCCAGGCAGTAATACAGCGGCACGGTGACCACCAGGCCGACCAGCCACGACAGGTCGGCGCCTTCAACCAAATTGGCGTACGGTCCGACGTACAGCGAGGTGTTGGCGAACGGCAACTGCACGATGATGCCGATGAAGTAGGCAATGATTGCGTGCAGGTTGAAGCGTCCGTAGATCCCGCCATCGGCGCGGAAGATCGAACTGATGTCATAGCAGCCGCGCTTGATCAGATAGAAGTCGATCAGGTTGATCGACGCCCACGGCACCAGCACCAGCAACAACGCCAGAATCAAACCGATGAACTGCGAAATGAAATCCGCCGATGCGCCCAACGCGACCACGCAGCAACCGGCGAGCACCACGCTCGACAACACCACGCGCACCTTGATGCTCGGCGTCCACTGGCTGGCGAAGGTCTGGATCGAGGTGATGATCGACAGCACCGCGCCGTACAGATTCAGCGCGTTGTGGCTGATGATGTTGAGCAGAAACAGCACCATCAGAATCGGCCCCAGCCAACCGGTCGACTGCTTGACCGCCGCCATCGCTTCGGTGCCTTCCGGGGTCGCCAGCACCGCAACGGCGCCGAAGGCAAACGACAGAATGGTCCCCAGCGTCGCGCCCAGATAGGTCGCCCAGAACGGCTTGGCGATGCCGATATCGGCCGGCAGGTAACGCGAATAATCGGACACGTACGGCGAGAAGCTGATCTGCCAGATGATCCCCAGCGACACCGTCGCCAGCCAGCCGGACAGATTGAAGCTGCCACGGGTGAAGAAGTCTGCGGGCAAGTCATTGGCGAAGATGTAAATGAAGCCGGCGAGCAACGCGCCGCCCATCACCCAGGTGCCGATGCGGTTCAGCGTGTGGATGAAGTTGTAGCCGATCACCCCGATCGCCGTGGCCGCCAATGCACCGATCAGAATGCTCAGTGGCGCCGGCACCGACGGCGCAATGCCGACGATCGATTTGCCCGCCAGGACAATGTTGGAAATGAAGAAACCGATGTAGATCAGTGCTGCAAAAAACACGATCAGCAGCGCGCCGTACCGGCCGAACTGACCGCGACTCTGGACCATTTGCGGAATGCCCATGCGCGGCCCCTGGGCCGACGCCAGCGCAATCACCACGCCGCCGATCATGTGCCCCAGCGCAATCGCCAGCAGCCCCCAGAACAAATCAAGATGGAACACCTGAACCACCATGGCGCCGGTGACGATGGGCAGTGGCGCAATGTTGGTGCTGAACCAAAGGGTGAACAGGTCGCGGGCCTTCCCGTGGCGTTCCGCGAGTGGGACGTAATCGACCGTGTGATTCTCGATCAACGGATCTTGCCGGGACATCTGGGACATATGCATGAACTCGAGTTTGTCTGTTCTTATCTTTGTATGAAGCCAAACCGGGGGGACTCTTAGGTCGCCCCTCAGATGAAGACCATATTATGGTATTCCAAACTTTTCACAAGACTGATCCGTGATTTACCGCTCCATCTGATACGTCATCCTCACCCATAGCAGCGCTGCCAAACCAGCCGAACGCCCCGTAAATATTGAGTTTCCGACGAACGTGGCACGTTTATCGGTTCAGCTGGAAAGGCCTTGCAAACGCAAAATACTGGTATACCATCAGACCATCAAACAAACAAAAAACGCTGCACACCACCCGAGGAATGACCAATGATCGATGCTGCCATTTACAAACAAGTCATGGGCTCGTTCCCGTCCGGCGTCACCGTGATTACCACGCTCGACGATGACGGCCAGATCGTCGGCCTGACCGCCAGCGCGTTCAGCTCGCTGTCGATGGACCCGGCACTGGTGCTTTTCTGCCCCAACTACAGCTCTGACTCCTACCCCGTGCTGATCAAGAACAAGCGCTTCGCAATTCACGTTCTGTCTGGCGGCCAGCAAAGCGAAGCCTACGCCTTCGCCCGTAAAGGCAAGGACAAGGCGCAAGGCATCGAGTGGACGTTGAGTGAACTGGGCAACCCGATCCTCGCCAATGCGACCGCAGTGATCGAGTGCGAACTGTGGCGCGAATACGAAGGTGGCGACCATGCAATCATGGTCGGCGCGGTGAAAAACCTGATCGTGCCCGAGCAAGTGGCCGGGCCGCTGGTGTATTGCCACGGCAAGATGGGGGCTTTGCCGGTGCTGGTTTGATCACAAGCGCTGATCAACACTCCCCCTGTGGGAGCTGGCTTGCCAGCGATGAGGCCAGTTCAGTCAATGACGCTATTGGCCGGGCTGACGCTATCGCTGGCAAGCCAGCTCCCACAGGTACGCGACCGTCAGTTAGTGTGTACGAAACCGGCTCACCAACTGATTCAACGTCTGCGACAGCGCCGTCAGATTCTGCGCATCCTGACGCGTCGAATCCGCCAGGCTCGCCACCAGCTGCGCATCACCATGAATCTGGCTGATGTGCCGATTGATATCCTCGGCCACCTGATGCTGCTCCTCCGCCGCCGTGGCGATCTGCGTGTTCATGTCGCGGATCACGTCCACCGACTCGCGAATCAATTCAAAACTCGCCCGCGCCTCGTTGATCGACACCACGGTTTCCTGCGACACCTCGAGGCTGGCATGCATCTGCTTGCCCATCTGATGGGTGCGCCGCGCCAGATTGCCCAACAGTGCATCGATCTCGCCGGTTGAATCCGAAGTGCGCTTGGCCAATGCGCGAACCTCATCGGCCACCACCGCGAACCCACGGCCCTGCTCCCCTGCCCGCGCCGCTTCAATAGCCGCGTTGAGCGCGAGCAAGTTGGTCTGCTCGGCGATCGAGCGAATGGTGCCGAGGATCGACTGGATGTCGTTGCTGTCCTGCTCCAGTTGCTGCATCGATTCGGCGCTGTGACCGATTTCCTCGCTCAGACGGCCGACATTGCTCACCGCCGCATCGATCTGCTGCTGCCCGGTGTGCGCTTGACGCTGGCCGTTGTCTGCCGAGTCTGCGGCCTGACTGCAGGAGCGCGCGACTTCGTTGGAGGTGGCGACCATTTCGTGGAACGCGGTCGAGACCATGTCCACCGCCTCGCGCTGACGCGACGCGACTTCAGCCATCTCCGCCGAGACTTCGGTGGCGCTGGCGGAGCTGCTGTGGATCTGCCCCGCCGCCTGGCCGATGCGCTGAATCAAGGTGCGGATCGCTTCCAGGAACTGGTTGAACCAGCCGGCCAGTTGCGCCGTTTCGTCCTGCCCGCGCACTTCCAGGCGCGCGGTCAGATCGCCCTCGCCCTGGGCAATGCCTTCCAGACCACTGGCGACGCCGCGTATCGGCTTGACCATCAACCCGGCAAACCACGCCCCGGCCATGGCAAACAGCAGCGCGCAGACGACAGCGATGACGCCGATGATCCACGTCAGCCGCGTGGCCCCGGCCATCACTTCACTGGCTTTGACCAGCCCGACAAACCGCCAGCCCAGCGCCTCGGACGGCCAGACCAGCGCCATGTAGCGCTCGCCGGCCAGTTCCACCTCCACCAGGCCTTTGCTCGCATCGGCCAGTTGCCGGTAGCCATCGCCCAGATCGGTGAGTTTCTTGAAGTTGTGCGCCGGATCGCTCGGATCGACCAACACGGTGTCGTTCGCCTCCATCAGCATCAGATAACCGCTGTCGCCGAGGCGGATCTGCTTGACCAGATCAGTCAGTTGCTTGAGCGAAACGTCGATATTGACCACGCCGGCATTGCTGCCCAACTGGTTGTTGAAGCTGCGCACGGTGCTGACCAGCACCACATCATCGGCCGCCCAGTAATAGGCTTCGGTGCGCAAGGTTTTGCCGGGATTGGCCATTGCGGTTTTGTACCATGGCCGCGTGCGCGGGTCGTAATTGGCCAGTTGCGCATCGCCCGGCCAGAACAGATAACCGCCCTGCTCGGTGCCCAGCGACAGGTACGTGTACGCCGGATGCGCCTTGGCCAGCCCAGCGAACAGCTTGAACAACTGTTGATCCTGCGGCCCCATGGGCACTTGCGCGGCATCGCTGCTCAGGTAGCGCTTCAAGCTGCCGTCGATGCTCTGCAATTGCGGATGCTCGGCCAGATAAGCGACGTTCTGGCTGATCCCCTCAAAGAACAATTGCATCGCGTTTTCGACCTGACGCACTTCGCGTCCAGTGCTGTCGACGAAATTGTCCCGCGCCCCATCGCGGATATTGAGGATGATCAGCGCCGCCACCAGCAACACCGGCAGACTGGCGATCACGGCGAATGCCATGGTCAGTTTTTGTTTGATGTTCATCTGTTGCGCCTTCCTTGTTCGAAGTGTCGGTCAGAAATATTTTGCGGATATCCCGTATTATGGTATACCAATATTCATTCAACCGACCAGCCGTCCTCGAAGGCGTGCCTGAAGGGTGATAAAACTCGCGAGCGTCCAGCGCTCACGGCAGTTCGACAGGCCAGCAAACGACCGGCCAATGACAAAAGACTTGAGGTAGCGTCATGAAATTTTCCCTGTTCATCCACATGGAACGCTGGGACGAAAGCGTCAGCCACCGGCAACTGTTCGAAGACCTCACCGAACTGACCCTGATGGCCGAGGCCGGCGGTTTCAGCACCGTGTGGATCGGCGAACACCACGCCATGGAATACACCATCTCGCCGAGCCCGATGCCGCTGCTGGCCTACCTCGCGGCGAAAACCACCACCATCCACCTCGGCGCCGGCACCATCATCGCGCCGTTCTGGCACCCGCTGCGCGTCGCCGGCGAATGCGCCCTGCTCGACGTGATCAGCAACGGCCGCATGGAAGTCGGCCTTGCCCGGGGCGCCTATCAGGTCGAGTTCGACCGCATGGCCGGCGGCATGCCTGCCTCGAGCGGCGGCCAGGCCCTGCGCGAAATGGTCCCGGTGGTCCGCGCCCTGTGGCAAGGCGACTACGCCCACGACGGCGACATCTGGAAATTCCCCACTTCGACCAGCGTGCCGAAACCGATCCAGAAGCCCAACCCGCCGATGTGGATCGCCGCCCGCGACCCGGATTCGCACAACTTCGCCGTGGCCAACGGCTGCAACGTGATGGTCACGCCCTTGATGAAGGGCGACGAAGAAGTCGTCGACCTGAAAAACAAATTCCAGACCGCACTCGACAACAACCCCGACGTACCGCGCCCGCAATTGATGGTGCTGCGCCACACCCACGTGCACACCGCCGACGACCCGGACGGCTGGAAAGTCGGCGCCAAAGCCATCTCGCGTTTCTACCGCACCTTCGACGCGTGGTTCGGCAACAAGCAAACCCCGGTCAACGGCTTCCTTGCGCCCAGCCCGGAAGAGAAGTTTGCCGGGCGTCCGGAGTTTGAACTGGAAAGCCTGCACAAGACCGCGATGATCGGCACCCCGGAAGAGATCATTCCGCGGATCAAGTACTACCAGGAACTGGGCGTGGATGAGTTCAGTTTCTGGTGTGACAACAGCCTGCCGCATGCGGAGAAAAAGAAGTCGCTGGAGCTGTTTATCAAGCATGTGGTGCCGGCGTTTCGCTGATAGCACGTTGGCCTGAAACTCAATAAAAAAGGGGCGAATTCATCGATATGAATTCGCCCCTTTTTTTGCTTGAGTCATCGTACAGAAACTAGCCCTGAAATGAGCCTTTCCGCGATCTGCGCAACTGCTTCAGGTTGAAACGCAACTTGCGCGTCCCGTGAGCAATGCGCGGAAACAGCAACGTCCAGCGAGGGTGCAGGACCACACCGCAATCACGGCTGTCCTGGCGAGTCATCGAGGATATTTGCGCTGGCAGAGGCACACTGTATTTGATGCATTTGGTGATCAGTGCATCGACATTGCGCTCCATGAACTTCAGCGCAACATCGCGTCCGGCATTGAACGAGCGGATGTGTTTTTTCAACGCGGCCAAGGTGTCGCGATACGCCGCATAACTGCCCAGTACATACTCGACATCCTTACGACTTTGCGTCAGCGAACCGCTGCGGACCCGCTGAAAGTAATAGTCCGCCGCCGTCGCGAAAGTGGCTTGGCTGTGCAGATAAATGTTCATGCTGAACACGTGATCTTCATGAGCCCGCCCTTCCAGGCGCACGGCAAACCGCTCGCACACCGAACGCTTGAAAATGTACTGCCACGTCGCGGCGTGATATTTGCCGGACAAGATCAGATCTTCCAGCAAGTCGCGTCCGGCATCGAACCAGCCGTCGCGGCTGGCAGCGGTGTTGCGTCGCAACAGTTGCTTTTTGCCGTCCACTTCGGTGTAGGAACGCTTGGAGAAATAAAACAGCTCCAACGCCGCGTTGGCCTGGACCTGCTCCACCAGCGTCGCAAACAACTCGGGGCTGACCACATCGTCCGGGTCACAAAAGAACACGTACTCGCCACTCGCCAAAGCCAGACCATTACGCCGAGCGGCACCGACACCCTGATTGTCCTGGGTGACCACTTTGACTTCCGGGCGATGGCCAAAACCGGCTTCAATCACCGCCAGCGTGCCATCGGTCGAACCATCGTTGATCAAAATGACTTCATGCAGCGGCACGGGTTGATCGAGCAGCGAATCGAGGGTTTCGGCGATGTAGGACTCAACGTTGTACGTGGGGATGACGACGGAAATTTTCGGAACAGACACGGAGCTGAGTACCTGAAATGACGAACGATGGCGTAGATTTGTGAGGCAGATTGACGTGCGAAGAACCTGTGAGGGCGCGCGGGCTCATGTGGCGAGCCACGAGGGTGATGCCAATATGATGGCCATTCTACTCAGTGTTGTCTGAAGCGTCAAAGTGGTATGAACGTGAACGAGTAAAAGGCACGCGCGCCCAACTTATAGTGCTGCGCCATACCGTCGTGCACACCGCCGACGACCCGGACGGCTGGAAAGTCGGCGCCAAAGCCATCTCGCGAGAAAACGGGGACAGACCACGTTTTGGAGTGCTTTCTAAACGTAGTCTGTCCCCATTTATCTTTTCGAGTCATAAAGAAGAATCCGGATCGGCTTCCGTGCAAGCGCATCAAATTACACAAATGGCCGTAATCAGCTGCTGAGGTTCTTCTTCAAGCGGTACTCCCCAGCCTGAAACCTCAACCAAACCAAACTCTTCACCTGTTATAAACCAGCCTTCGCCCTTATCAAAGTCCAATGACGTGAATTTTTTCAACTCAGCAACATTGCTCCCCAATCTTATATTCGAAGTTAGCGATCCTTGGTAGACAAAAGCGCTAGCCGCCTCACCGGGAAAACTAAAATCATAAACTTTAAGCGCGAAAACCTTGTTACATTTCAGCATTATACTTAAAGCAGGAACACCAGACTTATTGGGATTGATAACACTATTATCATATAAATAAAATACATAACCACCTACGCCCTTTCTATTGTCGCACTTTGTCAACCTTAGGATCGGACCTTCTTCAAATTTATATAAGGTTTTTGCTTCGTCAACAGCATACATTGCCAGCCATGTTTCGAGATCAGGCGCCGCTAGCCCTAGCGGCACTCCAGCAAGTGATCTTCCAGGCAATACGGTTGCGACCCAAGATATAGAAACATTACTCATTTTGGTACCCACTTGTTGGTAGCCGGGTTAAATAGCACTTCTTGCGCCTGAGCACGAAAACGGGGACAGACCAGGCTTTTGGAGTGCTTTCTAAATGTGGTCCGCCCTCATTTATCCCACTTTTATTTTTTCACAAAATCTTCCAGAATTTTATCTTTCTCAGACAATAAGGCTCTGACAAAATCAGCATCAAACTCCATTATCAAACCAATGGCATCCTTGACTTTCCATCGGTGCAGTTCGGGATGTTCAACCATTGCGATCAAATGCTGCTTCAGCAGCGGGAGGTACTCTGAATACTTTTCACGATGCACAAAAGAATATATTTCCGATATTTCAAAAGGCCTCTCGTTGGCCAGAGCGATGATTTTTGAAAGCACATCATATACCTGACGCCTCGCTAATTCCTTTCCACTGACCTCAGCGGCATTCGCGAAATACATCGTTACTGCCATCAATATATGTCGATATGTATCATCGTACCCATGGAGTCTATGGGTATAAATACCCTGGATAATCTCTGGGCGTCGCATATATTCTTCCAGCACTATCAAGCCGTCATGGACGCCCCAGCTGGTGAGAAGTTTAGAAGCTTGAAAACGCTCCATTTCATTCTCACTGTTGAGCAGTTGTCTCACTGCGGCCATTCTTTCTTCTGAAATGTCCTCTCGGTCAAGGTCACCCGCCTCCACAGCGTAAGCGGCGTGTTCCGGAATACCATTGAGCAGTTCGTCTGTTTCGGGATCCATCGCTTTCACCTATTTTTTCACCGGTTTAATGTAGTCAGCCGGAACACAACCTTTGATCAAACATTCCCCATCCCTCACAGCGTTTGCCAAATCTGTTTCTGCTCTGTCTAATGAGGTTTGATTTTTTGGCGTGGGATTGTTTGTAAATTTATCACGTGCCGCATCGACTTTCGTCTGCAACTCCGTTGTTACTTCCTGATTTGTCAAAAATTTAGTGTTAGGCAATACACCGGAATCAATGTCCTGTTGCAATCTTTTTACGTCAATCTCAATTTTGTCCGTACCGGGGAGAAAACGGGGACAGACCACGTTTTTAGAGTGCTTTCTAAACGTGATCTGTCCCCATTTGTCCATTAAACATGTTCTGCCCCCCCTTTACGCCCCTTCAACATAATCTTTAATCTTTGAAAAATTGTTATAAATCCAATGTGCAGACATGAGAATAGACAACGGCAGGCACAACCATTTAAACACCACTTCAAAATCCGGCTCAAAGAACAAATACATAACAGCCATCAGCAAGAAAGCCATAACTAAAGCAATCGTCATGAACAAAGTCCAAACGAAACCTGCCAGACTTAAGTACATAATCAGCTTAAGCACAATATTTTTATTTCGCACCATTGACCTCCTTATAAAAATCAAAAACTTTTCCTCCCACCCCACTCATGTACACACCTAGTGCCGTGCCATAGGGAAGCCCAACGCCGGTAAGTGGTATGAATTTATTGTTATCAAACTGTCTTACAGTCACACCAAACAAAGAAGTTGACCCGAGAAAACGGGGACAGACCACGTTTTGGAGTGCTTTCTAAACGTAGTCTGTCCCCATTTATCTTCAAGGCCGGTACTGGGAATGTCACTTGAGTGCAG
>NZ_JBUDGD010000052.1:0-37050 GCF_055484735.1 Pseudomonas sp. 15C
CGGATCGATCCCGCAGCGAAGGAACCCGAGCCTGCGAGGGCCGAACGCAGGAGCAAGCGTTTTGGGTTACCTTTTTGGCGTTTGAAAAAGGTGACCCGCTGTAAGAGCGGAACCTTAAGTAGCCGTTACCGCAGCAACGGATATGTACCCGGATTCGCAGTATGACCCTTGACCGCCAGCAGACGCACAGGGAGGATGACTGACGCCCGCCAAGCCTCTGAAACAAGGACATTCAAACTTCGTGGCCACCTATTCGCCCCTCATCCGCCGATTGATGATCAGCTCCCTGAGCGTCGTCGTCAGCCGCGCCCTGATCAGCCCACTGCTGACCCTGTTCCTGAGCAACAAACTCGGCCTCAACCCCCAGGACGTCGGCTTGCTGCTGGGCATCGCCGTATTCAGCGCCACGCTGCTGTCCTTGTACGGCGGCTACATCATCGACCGGCTCGACAAACGCCGCTTGCTGATCCTCACCATGCTCTCCAGCGGCATCGGTCTGATCCTGCTCACCTTCGCGCAAAACCTGTACCTGGTCACGCTGGTGCTGATCATCAGCGAAACCGCCTCGGCGCTGTTCCTGATCGGCTCCAAAGCCATCCTCAGCGAAAACTTGCCAGTTGGCCAACGGGTCAAGGCGTTCTCGCTCAACTACACGCTGACCAACATCGGCTACGCCGTCGGCCCGATGATCGGCGTGGTGATCGCCGGTGTGCAGCCGGCGGCGCCTTTCATCGTTGCGGGCATGATCGCCATCGGCAGTATTTTTCTTCTCCTCGGCGCTGCCCGGGAAGCCAGTCCGGCCGCAACCCTCACGCCACCACAGAGTTTCCTCAACACCCTGATCATCCTCAAGAACGACCGCACGATGATCCTGTTCACCCTCGGCTGCCTGCTCAGCACGCTGGTGCACGGGCGCTTCACCCTGTACCTGTCGCAATACCTGCTGGTCACCCACACCCAGCAACAGACGCTCGACACCATGGCCGCCCTGCTCGCCTGCAACGCGATCACGGTGATCCTGTTGCAATATCAGGTCGGCCGCTTGCTCAGCCGCGAACACCTGCGTTACTGGATTGCCGGCGGCACCGCGCTGTTCATCGTCGGCCTGATCGGTTTCAGTCTGGCCGACAGCCTCGTTGGCTGGTGCGTGGCGATGTTCATCTTCACCGTCGGCGAAATGATCATCTACCCGGCCGATTTTCTCTTCGTTGACACCCTCGCCCCGGAAGAATTGCGCGGCAGCTACTACGGCGCGCAGAACCTCGCCGCGCTCGGCGGTGCGGCGAGTCCGGTCATGTGCGGCTTTCTGTTGATGAACACGGCGGCACCAAGCATGTTCTATGCCCTGAGTGCGCTGGCAGCAGCGGGCGGTTATCTGTGCTTCATCAGCGGACGCCGGGTCGCTTCAATTCAATAATAATGCACTAAATCTGCATTAATATGAATTTGTCAGTATCGACTTCGCCCGGCACACTGTGCGCGTTCCTCCCCCAATGTTGGAACGCTTCGAGGGCTTTCCGGATATGCCGGACAAGTCCTTTTTTTTGTCTCGAATTTGCTGCAAAGGATCGGATTCACATGCTCGCTCGCTGGTTGCCCGCCGCTATCAACACCCGTCCCACCGAATGGAGCCGTGCCGCCATCGGCATGGCGCTGGGGACGTTGTTCAGTGTCTGGATGTGCGCACAAGTCTTCGGCCATGACGTTGCCTATCACCTGATCGGCCCGCTGGGCGCATCGGCAGTGCTGCTGTTCGCCGTGTCCTCGGGCGCCCTCGCCCAGCCGTGGTCGATCCTTGGCGGCTATCTGTGTGCCGGCGTCGTCGCGCTGCTGGTCGCTCACGTGCTAGGCCGCACCCTCGGCAGTGCCTGCCTGGCAGCGGGCATGGCGTTGATTCTGATGTGCTGGCTGCGTTGCCTGCATCCACCGGCCGGTGCTTTGGCATTGACGCTGGTGCTGGCTGACCCTGCGACCATTGCCATGGAATGGAAAGCCATGGAACCGGTGATGCTCGGCGCGGTATGCATGCTCACCAGCGCCCTCGCCTACAACAATCTGACCCGCATCCGCTACCCGAAACGCCCGGCCGAACCGGCGCCGCTGGTGACGCCGGTCGACAGCCTCGCCATTACCGCCGAAGACCTGAAACTGGCGTTGGCGGAGATGGAGGCTTTTATCGATGTCACGCCCGAAGACCTTGAGCGCTTGGTGCATGTCAGTGAGCTGTACGCCAAGCGTCGCAGCATCGGTGAGGTTTTTTCCAAGTAATTTTTTGTGTTTTGACTAAGGTAAAAACGCAAACAGCGCCTGCACATATCCGGGTTGTACACGACAATTTTGCACTGTTACGATCGGCTACTGCCCGTGCGCGGGCTTTTCGAATAAAGACAATAAAAGCAGGGAGTTACAGATGACAGCTCAGGCTTCATCCCAGCGGACCCCGTCCATGGATACTACGCAGAACGAAGTGCTGGCCGAGGTGCGCAACCACATCGGTCACCTGACCCTGAACCGCCCCGCCGGCCTCAACGCCATCACCCTCGACATGGTCCGTCAGCTGCAACAGCAGCTCGATGCCTGGGCTACCGATGCCAACGTGCACGCTATTGTTCTGCGCGGCGCCGGGGAAAAAGCCTTCTGCGCCGGCGGCGACATTCGTTCGCTGTACGACAGTTTCAAGAGCGGCGACACCCTGCATGAAGATTTCTTCGTCAAGGAATACGCCCTCGACCTGACCCTGCATCACTACCGCAAACCGGTGCTGGCGCTGATGGACGGTTTCGTCCTCGGCGGTGGCATGGGCCTGGTGCAAGGCGCCGATTTGCGCGTGGTCACCGAGAAGAGCCGTCTGGCGATGCCGGAAGTGGCCATCGGTTATTTCCCGGATGTCGGCGGCAGCTATTTCCTCTCGCGGATTCCTGGCGAACTGGGGATTTACCTGGGCGTCAGCGGCGTGCAGATTCGTGCTGCCGATGCACTGTATTGCGGCCTGGCCGACTGGTATCTGGACAGCAGCAAACTGGCGCTGCTCGACGAAAAGCTCGACCAGATGGAATGGCAGGACACGCCACTCAAAGCGCTGCAGAACCTGCTCGCCAAAAACGCCGTACAGACCTTGCCTGATGCACCGCTGCAAGCCTTGCGCCCCGCCATCGATCACTTTTTCGCCTTGCCGGATGTGCCGAGCATAGTCGAGCAAATGCGCGAGGTCACCGTCGCCAACAGCCACGACTGGGCGCTGACCACCGCTGATTTGCTGGAGACTCGCTCGCCACTGGCGATGGCAGTGACGCTGGAAATGCTCCGTCGCGGTCGACAGCTGAGTCTGGAGCAATGCTTCGCTCTGGAACTGCATCTGGATCGCCAATGGTTTGCCCGTGGCGATCTGATCGAAGGCGTGCGCGCCCTGCTGATCGATAAAGACAAGACACCTCGCTGGAATCCGCCCACCCTCGCCGAGCTGGACGCTGCGCACGTCGCGAGTTTTTTCCACGGTTTTGATGAGAGCGGGAGCTGAGCCATGCACGATCTCGAACTGACTGAAGAACAAGTGATGATCCGCGACATGGCCCGGGATTTTGCCCGTGGCGAAATCGCGCCCCATGCACAAGCCTGGGAAAAGGCTGGCTGGATCGACGACGCGCTGGTGGCAAAAATGGGCGAACTCGGCCTGCTCGGCATGGTGGTGCCTGAAGAATGGGGCGGCACCTACGTCGATTACGTCGCCTATGCCCTCGCCGTGGAAGAAATCTCGGCCGGCGACGGTGCGACCGGCGCATTCATGAGCATTCACAACTCGGTGGGCTGCGGCCCGGTGCTCAATTACGGCAGCGACGAGCAGAAGCAGACCTGGCTGGCCGATCTGGCCAGCGGCCAGACCATCGGCTGCTTTTGCCTGACCGAGCCGCAGGCCGGCTCCGAAGCGCACAATCTACGCACCCGCGCTGAACTGCGTGACGGCCAGTGGGTGATCAACGGCGCCAAGCAATTTGTCAGCAATGGCAAACGGGCGAAACTGGCGATCGTGTTTGCGGTGACCGACCCGGAGTTGGGCAAGAAAGGCCTTTCGGCGTTTCTGGTGCCGACCGATACGCCGGGTTTCATCGTCGATCGTACCGAACACAAAATGGGCATTCGCGCCTCCGACACCTGTGCGGTGACCTTGAACAATTGCAGCATTCCCGAAGCCAACCTGCTCGGCGAACGCGGCAAAGGCCTGGCGATCGCCTTGTCCAACCTCGAAGGCGGACGCATCGGCATCGCCGCGCAAGCACTGGGTATCGCGCGAGCGGCATTCGAGGCGGCGCTGGTGTATGCCCAGGAGCGCGTGCAGTTCGATAAACCGATCATCGAGCACCAGAGCATCGCCAACCTGCTGGCCGACATGCACCTGCAGATCAACGCAGCACGCTTGCTGATCCTGCACGCAGCGCGGCTGCGCACGGCGGGCAAACCGTGTTTGTCCGAAGCGTCGCAGGCCAAGCTGTTTGCCTCGGAAATGGCCGAGAAAGTCTGCTCGTCAGCGATTCAGATCCATGGTGGTTATGGTTATCTGGAAGATTACCCGGTCGAGAAGTACTACCGCGATGCGCGGATTACCCAGATCTATGAAGGATCCAGCGAGATTCAGCGGATGGTGATTGCGCGGGATTTGAAGAACTATCAGTTGTAGTGGTGTCGGCCCTTCCCCTCATCGGAACGCCGCCCGCCCAGCCCTCTCCCCAGGGAGAGGGAGCCGACCGAGGTGTCTGGCGCTATGCATCGACCTGAAAGACCGGGTTGATTATGGACTCAATAGAGCACTTCCAGACCGGCGCAAATCTGAAATATCCCCCAATCAGTCCCCGCTCCCTTTGGGAGAGGGCTAGGGTGAGGGGCTTTTGCTTTTGCTTCTGCCGCTTACTTACCCTGAAACTCAGCCGGCCGCTTGCCAATAAACGCCGCCATCCCTTCTTTCTGATCCTGCGTGGCAAACGCGGCATGAAACACCCGACGCTCAAACCGCACGCCTTCGCTCAGATTCACTTCAAAGGCGCGATTTACACTCTCCTTGATCATCATCGCAATCGGCAATGACTTGTCGGCAATCACCGCCGCCACTTTCAGCGCTTCATCAAGCAACTCATCGCTCGGCACGATCCGCGCGACGATGCCGCAGCGCTCGGCTTCCACGGCATCGATCATGCGCCCGCTCAGGCACATTTCCATGGCTTTGGCCTTGCCCACGGCGCGGGTCAGGCGTTGGGTGCCGCCCATGCCTGGGAGCACGCCGAGGTTGATTTCCGGTTGGCCAAATCTGGCGTTGTCGCCGGCCAGGATAAAGTCGCACATCAGCGCCAGTTCGCAACCGCCGCCAAGCGCAAAACCGTTGACCGCGGCGATGATCGGCTTGCGCCGATTGGCGACGCGGTCGCTGTCGCTGAACAGGTCGTCCATGTAGATCTGCGGATAGGTCAGCTCGGCCATTTCCTTGATGTCAGCCCCGGCGGCGAAAGCCTTTTTCGAACCGGTGAGGACGATGCAGCCAATGTTTGCGTCAGCTTCCAGCGCATCGAGGGCCTGGTTCACTTCGCTGACCAGTTGCGCGTTCAGCGCATTCAGGGCCTGCGGCCGGTTGAGGGTGATCAGGCCAACTCGGCCATGGGTTTCAAGCAGGATGGTGTCGAAAATCATGAAGAAGTTTCCTTGTCAGAGATTGCGCGAAATGACCATGCGCTGAATGTCGCTGGTGCCTTCGTAGATCTGGCAGACCCGCACGTCGCGGTAGATGCGTTCCAGCGGAAAATCGTTGAGATAACCGTAACCGCCGAGGGTTTGCAAGGCCATCGAGCAGACCTTTTCGGCCATCTCCGAGGCGAACAGCTTGGCCATCGATGCCTCGACCAGTGCCGGCTGGCCGCTGTCACGCAGAGCCGCGGCGTAATGGACCATTTGCCGGGCGACAGCGATTTGCGTGGCCATGTCGGCCAGACGAAACGCCACCGCCTGATGCTCGATGATCGGCTTGCCAAAGGTGTCACGTTCACGGGCGTAGTCACGCGCCGCTTCGAAGGCTGCACGGGCCATGCCCACCGACTGCGCCGCGATGCCGACTCGACCGCCCTCAAGGTTGGCAAGGGCGATCTTGTAGCCTTCGCCTTCCTCGCCCAGACGGTTGGCCAGCGGCACCTTGAGCTCTTGAAAAAGAATCTGGCAGGTGTCCGAGGCATGCTGGCCGAGTTTGTCTTCGACGCGCGCGACGCTGTAGCCCGGTGAATCGGTGGGCACGATAAACGCGCTGATGCCGCGCTTGCCGGCGCTCGGATCAGTCACCGCGAACACGATCACCACCCCGGCGTTTTGCCCGGAGGTGATGAACTGTTTGCAGCCATTGAGTACGTAATGATCGCCCTCGCGCCGGGCGCGGGTCTTCAGGCTGCTGGCATCGGAACCGGCCTGCGGCTCGGTCAGGGCAAAGGCGCCAAGCATCGCGCCGCTGGCCAGCGGCTTGAGAAAGCGCTCGCGCTGATCGTCATTGCCGAACTTGAGGATCGGCACGCAACCCACTGAGTTGTGCACGCTCATGATCGTCGAACAGGCACCATCGCCGGCGGCGATTTCCTCCAGGGCCATGGCGTAGGCCAGGTAACCGGTCTCGCAACCGCCCCACTGTTCCGGCACGAGCATGCCGAAAAAGCCCAGTTCGGCCATCTCGGCGATGGCTTCCCTGGGGAAACGGTGCTCGCGATCCCACTCGGCGGCGAACGGTTTCAGGCGTTCCTCGGCGAACTGCCGGGCCATGTCGCGGATCTGGGTTTGGTCTTCGTTGGGAATCATGGTGAATCCTTAATCCTTGTAACAACACAGAACCCTGTGGGAGCTGGCTTGCCAGCGATGAGGCCGTCACATCCAACATTTATGGTGACTGTTCCACTGCCATCGCGGGCAAGCCCGCTCCCACAAGGTCAACTGTCAACCTCAATAGACGCATTCCACAGCCATGGCCGTGGCTTCACCGCCACCAATGCAGATCGCCGCAATCCCGCGCTTGAGCTGCTTCTGCCGCAGCGCCGCCAACAACGTCACCAGAATCCGCGCGCCCGATGCACCGATCGGATGGCCGAGGGCGCAGGCGCCGCCGTGCACATTGAGCTTGTCATGGGGGATTTCCAGGTGGGTCATCGCTGCCATGCCGACCACGGCGAAAGCTTCGTTGACCTCGAACAGGTCGACCTGATCCAGCGCCCAGCCGGTTTTCTTGATCAGCTTCTTGATTGCCCCGATCGGCGCGGTCGGGAACAGTCCCGGCGTGTCCGCGAATGCCGCGTGGCCATGGATCACCGCCAGCGGTTTCAAGCCCAGGGTTTGCGCCTGCGACTGGCGCATCAGCACCAGCGCCGCGGCGCCATCGGAAATCGAGCTGGAGTTGGCCGCCGTCACGGTGCCGCCTTCGCGGAACGCCGGTTTCAGCGAGGCGACCTTATCCAGCTTGGCTTTTGGCGGCTGTTCATCGTGGCTGATGACTACCTGTTCCTTGCCCACGGTCACGGTCAGCGGGACGATTTCGTCCTTGAAGCTGCCGTCCTTGATCGCCTGCTGCGCGCGGGTGGTCGAGGCGATGGCGAACGCATCCTGCGCTTCGCGGCTAAAGCCGTTGGTTTCGGCGCAGTCTTCGGCGAAGGTGCCCATCAGGCGGCCCTTGTCGTAGGCATCTTCGAGGCCGTCGAGAAACATCGAGTCGAGCACGCGGCCGTGGCCCATTCGGTAGCCGGCGCGGGCGCGATCGAGCAGATACGGCGAGTTGGACATGCTTTCCATGCCCCCGGCGATGACTACATCGGCGCTGCCGGCGATGAGCATGTCGTGGGCCAGAATGGTGGTTTCCATGCCCGAACCGCACATCTTGTTGACCGTGGTACAGCGGGTCGATTTATCCAGCCCGGCGCCCAGCGCGGCCTGACGTGCCGGCGCCTGGCCGAGGCCGGCGGGCAGCACGCAACCGAACAACACTTCGTCGACCGCATCGCTGGCGACCCCGGCGCGCTCGACTGCGGCCTTGATCGCGGCAGCACCGAGCTGCGGCGCGGTGAGGCTCTTCAGTTCGCCCTGGAAACCGCCCATCGGCGTGCGCACCGCGCTGACGATGACAATCGGATCATTGGAAATAGTCATGACAAATCCTCCTTACTTCGCGGCCATGCGCAAGGCGCCGTCGAGACGGATCACCTCGCCGTTGAGCATGCTGTTTTCGATGATGTGCCGCACCAGCGCGGCGTATTCGGCAGGCTTGCCCAGGCGTGGCGGGAACGGGACGCCGGCGGCCAGCGAGTCGCGCACTTCCGGGGTCATGCCGGCCATCATTGGCGTTTCGAAAATGCCCGGGGCGATGGTCATCACGCGGATGCCGAAGCGCGCCAGTTCACGGGCGGCCGGCAGGGTCAGGCTGGCGATCGCGCCCTTGGAGGCCGAGTACGCCGCCTGACCAATTTGCCCGTCGAAGGCCGCCACCGAGGCAGTGTTGATGATCACCCCGCGCTCGCCGTCGGCGTTGGCTTCGGATTCGGCAATCGCCGCGGCGGCGAGGCGCAGCATGTTGAAACTGCCGATCAGGTTGACGTTGATCACCTGGGCAAAACTGCTCAGGGCATGCGGGCCGGTCTTGCCGAGGATCTTCTCGCCACGGACGATGCCGGCGCAGTTGACCAGGCCGTTGAGGCTGCCAAACGCATCAAGGGTCGCCTGCACCGCGGCTTCGGCGGCGGCTTCGTTGCTGATGTCGGCGACCACGCTTTTGGCGCCAAGACGCTGCGCCTGAGCGGCCACGGCCTCGGCGTTCATGTCCACCAGCATCACTTTCGCACCGGCACTGACCAGCAGCTCAGCGCTGGCGGCACCGAGGCCGGACGCGCCGCCGGTGACGATAAAAACCTTGTTCTCGATCTGCATGACTGTTTCCTTCGATTCAAGCTGAAACGTTGTGCGCCGCGGCCTCTTGAGCCTTGGCGATTTCCTGGTTGCGCAAGATAAAGCGCTGCAATTTGCCACTTGGGGTCTTGGGCAATTCGCTGACAAATTCGATTTCCCGCGGGTACGAATGCGCGGCCAGACGCTTGCGCACATGTTGGCGCAGTTCTTCAGCCAGCTCGGGGGCGGCGCGGTATTGCGCACTGAGCACGACGAAGGCTTTGACCAGTTCGGTGCGTTCCGGGTCGGGTTTGCCGACCACCGCCGCTTCGACCACCGCCGGGTGCTCGATCAGCGCACTCTCTACGTCGAACGGGCCGACGCGGTAGCCGGAGGTGGTGATCACATCGTCGCTGCGACCGACGAAACTGATGCTGCCGTCCGGGTTCCATTCCACGGTGTCGCCGCTGAGGTAATAGTTGCCGACAAACGCCTTGGTCGGCGCGCCTTCGTAGCCGCCAAACCAGCACATCGGCGATTGCGGGCGGTCGATGGCGAGAATGCCGGGCTGGCCGATGCCGAGCTCGTTGTGGTGTTCATCGAGCACCACGATGCGGTGGCCCGGCGAAGCGAAACCGGCGGCGCCAACGTGCACCGGATGGTCGAGGCCGTGGTGGTTGCACAGGACCATGCCCAGTTCGGTCTGGCCGTAATGGTCGTGGATGACCACGTCGAGATGGTCGGCGAACCAGCGAATCACTTCCGGGTTCAACGGTTCGCCGGCACTGCTGACGATGCGCAGTTTGCCCTTGATCGACTTGGCGAATTCCTCACCGCCGGCAATCAGCAGACGATAGGCCGTCGGCGACCCGGTGAGGTTGCTGATGGCGTATTTGTTGATCACCCGGCAGGTGCTTTCGAGGGTGAACGGCCCATCGTAGAACGTAATCGGATGGCCCAGCGCCAACGGCCCGGTGACACCAAAATAGATTCCGTAGGCCCAGCCCGGATCGGCGACGTTCCAGAACGCATCCTCCGGGCGCAAATCCACGGCATCGCGGGTGTAACTCTTGAATGCAACGATGGCCTTGAGCGGCACCGACAGCGCTTTCGCCGGGCCGGTGGTGCCGGAGGTGAACATCAGCAGGAACGGGTCTTCACCGGTCAGCAGCACCGGCTCGCAAACGCTGGAATAGTTGGCCAGTTCGGCCCAGAAGCTGTAATCGCCACGCACGATGCCCTGGCCCTTGGCGCCGCCCACCGTGACCAGCGTCGGGCAATCGGCGACTTCAGCGAGTTTCGGCCGGTTGACCGCATCGGTCACCACGACTTTGGCGCCGGAACTGTTCAGACGGTGTTCGAGGGCTTTCGGGCCGAAGGCGGTGAACAACGGTTGATACACCGCACCGATGCGCCAGGTGGCGAGTACGGTAATCAGCAATTCGACATTGCGCGGCAGCAGTCCGGCGACCCTGTCGCCCTTCTGCACGCCTTGGGCAAGAAGGAAATTGGCGAAACGCGCGGCTTTATCTTGCAGGTCAGTGAAGGTGTACGTCGCACTGCTGCCGTCGCGCCCCTCCCAGAACAAGGCAATGCGCCCCGGCAAGGCGTGGCGGTCGCAACATTCGACACAGGCGTTGAGCGCTGCAAGCGAACCGCTCAGCGCGGCATCGACGGTGTGCTGGTAGTTGAACTGTGCGGTGGCAGACAAGTAATCGCGCATTGCCAGAATCCCTCGGTGTTTTTATTAGGCTGGGAACCGTAAACAACAGAGGGATAGTCGCGCTGAGCCGGGG
Source organism: Pseudomonas sp. 15C (assembly GCF_055484735.1). Lineage (NCBI taxonomy): Bacteria > Pseudomonadati > Pseudomonadota > Gammaproteobacteria > Pseudomonadales > Pseudomonadaceae > Pseudomonas > Pseudomonas sp. 15C. Next base: position 10,680 of record NZ_JBUDGD010000052.1, read on the forward strand.
CTGGGGCAATGGTCAAAGCCATCAAGCTGGTTGACTGGTTTGGCCAAGGCCCCGGCGAAGATGATCGTTCCCACGCTCTGCGTGGGAACGCAGCCCCGGACGCTCTGCGTCCTTCCGAGTCGGGACGCGGAGCGTCCCTTGAGGCATTCCCACGCGGAGCGTGGGAACGATCAGTCATGCGGCGTCGGCTCAGACCGCGTCGTTGAGGATCAACGTGCGATAGTGGCCGGGGTTTGACCCTGACCACTTGCGAAACGCCTTGTAGAACGAGCTGACATCGGCAAACCCCAGGCGCGCGGCGATCTCGGCGAAGCTGATCGAAGGCTCCGCCAGCCAAGTGATCGCCAGTTCCTTGCGCACGCTGTCCTTGAGGCCCTGCCAGGTCTGCCCTTCTAACGCCAGGCGCCGGCGCAACGTCGAGGCGGACATGCACAATTGCTGGGCCAGCGCTTCGGTTTCCGGCCATTGTTCGGCGGGCAACTGCCGCAAATCGTGCTTGATCCGGCTGGCGAGGCTTTGCGGGTCGCGGTACTTCACCAGAATGTTCGCCGGTGCGTGGGCGAGAAAGCGCTGCAATTCTTCCGGGCTGCGCTTGATCGGCAGGTCGAGGCAGTCAGCGGCGAAAATCATCCGCGTGCGCGGGCGTCCGAAACGCAGGTTTTGCGAAAACATCACTTGATAGTCGTCAGTGAAATCCGGCGCGGCGCAGCGCAGTTCGATCGCCAGAATCGGAATGCGCCGCCCCGCCAGCCAGCAGGCGACGCCGTGAACGATCATCCAGTAGGTGAAATAAGTGAAAGCGCGGCGCGGTTCGTAGTCGTCTTCGAGCAGAACGATTTCCGCCAGGCTTTGCTGGCGCACCAGTTGCGCCGACAACCGCTCGAGCATCAGCGAGAGGAAACCCAGCCCCGTCTCGAGCCCCGCCACCAATGTCGGTTGCGCCATCGCCGCGCGGCACAGGAACGCCAGGCTGCCAGACTTGAGCTTGCGTGGGTCCATGCCGAAAAACTCGTCGTCGGTGCGGCGGGCCAACAGGCGCCAGAGTTTCGCGTATTGCGATGCGGGCACCCGAGCGTGCCCGGCCTGCAGCAATGCCGGATCGATGCCGACCTTGTGCAACACCTCCTTAGTGGCCGCGCCGGGCGCACAACTTTGCAACAGTGCTTCGCGCACCAGTTGAATGGCGATGGTGTCTTTTTCCGACATGGAACGCGGCGAGCCTTGTTGTTATTTCGATGCCCGGCATCTTACCCCTGTGTGAGCGAGCCTGCTTGCGAAGGCGTGGGGTCAGGCGACTGCGATGTTGAAAGTGCCGCCGTCTTCGCGAGCAGGCTCGCTCCCACAGGATTGGTGGCGCACACAGAATCCAGGCTATCCACGCCCCCCCCTGTAGGAGTGAGCCTGCTCGCGATAGCGATGTGTCATTCACTCATGAGTCAACAGGCACACCGCTTTCGCAAGCAGGCTCGCTCCTACAAGGATTTGGGTGAGGCGAAGATCGATTTTGTTCAGGTTAGGTTCAGCTAAATGTCAATCAGTGCCATTTGGGAATGAGTGTCATTATGTTACAACTTAGCTACCTATCTAAATCACCGGTGGTTGTGCCGAATGCTCGTTCCCTTTCTGATCATGCTGCGCGAAGGCATTGAAGCCGCGCTGATCGTTGGCATCATCGCCAGTTATCTCCAGCAAACCGGCCGCGGGCAGTGGATGCCCGCCGTGTGGATCGGGGTTTTCCTCGCGGCCGCCCTCGCCTTGCTGGTCGGCGGCGGCCTGGAGCTGGTCAGCGCTGAATTCCCGCAGAAGCAGCAGGAGCTGTTCGAGGGCATCGTCGGGCTGGTCGCCGTGGGCATCCTCAGTTCGATGGTGTTCTGGATGCGCAAGGTCGCCCGCTCGATCAAGCATTCGCTGCAAGCCTCACTGGATCAGGCGCTGACCGCGTCGAAGCATCAGGTCATCGCATTGATTGCCATGGTGTTCTTCGCTGTCGCCCGCGAAGGCCTGGAGACGGTGTTTTTCCTGCTCGCGGTGTTTCAGCAGAGCGAAGGCCCGGGCGCGCCGATCGGCGCATTGCTCGGGCTGGTGCTGGCGGTCATCGTCGGCTTGCTGATCTACAGCGGCAGCATGCGCCTTAATCTCTCGGCGTTCTTCAAGTGGACCGGGCTGTTCATTCTGGTGGTGGCCGCCGGGATTCTCGCCAACTCGGTGCAGGCGCTGCATGAAGCCGGGCTATGGAATCACCTGCAGACCGTGCTGTTCGACTTCAGCGCAACCCTGCCGATGGATGGCCCGCTGGGCTCGGTGCTGGCCGGCATGTTCGGTTATCAGGACGCGCCGACCGTCAGCACCCTCGGTGCCTATGTGATCTACCTGCTGGTGGCGCTGGTGCTGTTCTTCCTGCCCGCGCCCGCGCCATCGCTGTCATCGACTTCCGTTTCCAGCCAATAAGGGCCTTCATGTCCAAGCCTAAAACTCCTCAGGCCTCGCCTCCCCGCGCCTTGCGCTGGGCGGTGGCCGGCTCGGTGGTGGTGATGATCGCCGCCGGCGGGCTGTTCTACTACGCCTCGCAATTGGCCGCCGCCAAGCGCCAGCACAACCGCGATGAAGTGGTGGTCAACATTCATCCCGGTAACTGCGAGCCGAATGCGCTCAGCGTGCCGGCCGGGCGCGCCAGTTTTCGCATCGTCAACCGCTCGGATCGTGCCGTGGAATGGGAAATCCTCGACGGCGTGCTGGTGGTCGAAGAACGCGAAAACATTGCGCCGGGCCTGAGCCAGGTGATCAACGCCAACCTGCAACCCGGCGACTATGCGATCACCTGCGGCTTGCTGAGCAACCCGCGTGGCACCTTGCACGTGACCCCGACCGCAGCCTCCGACGCGGCCGCCAAAGCCAAGCCGTCGATGGTGGCTTTCGTCGGGCCGCTGTCGGAATTCCGGGTGTACCTCGCCAGCCAGAGCAGCGCACTGATCAAAGCCGTGAGCGCTCTGAATGAGGCGATCGCCAGCGGCGATCTGAGTCAGGCGCAGGCGCTGTATGTGCCGGCGCGTGCTGCCTATCAGCGTTTGGCCCCTGCCGCACAACGCCTCGCCGAACTGGATAACCGCATCAATGCCCGCGCCGATTACTTCGAAAAACGCGAAGAAGATCCGGGCTTCGTCGGTTTCCATCGCCTCGAATACGCGCTGTTCCAGCAACGCAAATTCGACGGCCTGACGCCGGTAGCGCAACAACTGCTCAGCGACGTCGGCGAATTGAAACAGCAACTGCTCGCCCAGTCGTTGCCGCCGGAGCAACTGGTGAGCATCGTCGTGCGCAACCTCAACACGCTCGCCGACGTGCGCGCCGCCAACGGCGAAGAAGAACGCTACAGCCACACGGACCTCAACGGTTTCGCCGCCAATGCGCAGACCGCGCACAAGGTGGTCGATCTGCTGCGGCCAATGCTGAACAAATCCGCCGCCGAGCTGCTGCCGAAAATCGACGCCGCGCTGGCGGATTTCGATACCACGCTGAGCAACCACACAGTTGCTGAAGGCTATGCCAGCTACGACAGCGTCAGCGGCGAACAACGCCAGCAGCTCGCCAATAAAGCCCAGGCCCTGGCCGACGCGCTGGATGGCATCGACCCCGCCCTTGGCCTTTCCGGCCTGTAAGCAGAAGACCTGACCCCGATGAAAGAACTCGAAACGCTCAACCTGCAACGTCGCCGCGTGCTCATGGGCATGGGCGCCGCCGGTGTCGCCCTCGCCGGCTCGGCCCTCAGCTGTCCGGCGATGGCCGCCGCGCCGGCGCAAGTCACCGAAGCGCCGAGCAGCGACAAGACCGAAGACCGCCACGATTTTCACGGCGTCCACCAAACCGGTATCGTCACGCCGCGCCCAGCCTCGGGCATGCTGGTCGCGTTCGACGTGTTGGCCAGTGACCGTGACGATCTCGAGCGGCTGTTCCGCACCCTCAACGAGCGCATCGCCTTTCTGATGAAGGGTGGCCCGGTGGCGCAGATCGATCCGAAACTACCGCCGCCCGATTCCGGCATCCTTGGCCCTAACGTCACCCCGGATAATCTGACCATTACCGTGTCTGTCGGTGATTCATTGTTCGATGAGCGCTTCGGTCTGGCCGCCGCCAAGCCGAAACGCCTGCAACGCATGGTCGGCTTCCCCAACGACGCGCTGGACGCCGATTGCTGCCACGGCGACCTGAGCCTGCAGTTCTGTTCGAACACTGCCGACACCAACATTCATGCGCTGCGCGACATCGTCAAAAACCTTCCGGACCTGCTGCTGGTGCGCTGGAAACAGGAAGGCAGCGTACCGCCGCAAGCCCCGGCGAAACCGGGAGTGCCGGCGCAATCGGCGCGCAATTTTCTGGGTTTTCGCGACGGCTCGGCAAATCCCGATTCCAACGACGGCAAGGCCATGGATCGACTGGTCTGGGTGCAGCCCGGCAGCGACGAGCCAGCCTGGGCGGCCCACGGCAGTTATCAGGCGGTGCGGATCATCCGCAACTTCGTCGAACGCTGGGACCGCACGCCGTTGCAAGAGCAGGAAAGCATCATTGGCCGGGTCAAAACCACCGGTGCGCCGATGGGCGCGGAGCATGAAAGTCAGGTCCCCGATTACGGCAAGGACCCGGCCGGCAAGCTGACCAGACTCGACGCGCACATTCGCCTGGCCAACCCGCGCACCGCCGCGAGCCAGGCCAACCTGATCCTGCGCCGGCCATTCAACTACTCCAACGGCGTGAACAAGAACGGCCAACTCGACATGGGCCTGCTGTTCATCTGCTACCAGGCCGATCTGGAAAAAGGGTTCATCACCGTGCAAACCCGGCTCAACGGCGAACCGCTCGAGGAATACCTCAAACCGGTCGGCGGCGGCTACTTTTTTACCCTGCCCGGTGTCACCGGCGACAAGGACTTCATCGGTCGCTCGCTGCTCAACGCCACCCAACCAAAAACTGCCGCCTGACAACACACTGGAGCCGCCCCGATGAAAAAGACGCCACTCGCGTTACTGCTGACCCTTGGTTTGCTCAACACCCCGCTGTCGGCATTCGCCGCGACAGCGCCGCTGGATCTGGTGGGGCCGGTGTCGGACTACAAGATCTACGTCACCGAGAAGCTCGATGAGCTCGCCAGCCACACCCAGCAATTCACCGACGCAGTGAAGAAAGGCGACCTGGCTACTGCGCAAAAACTCTACGCACCGACCCGCGTGTATTACGAGTCGATCGAGCCGATTGCCGAGCTGTTCAGCGACCTCGACGCATCCATCGATTCACGCGTCGACGATCACGAAAAAGGCGTCAAGGCTGAGGATTTCACCGGTTTCCACCGCCTCGAATATTCGCTGTTTTCGGAGAAGTCGACCCAAGGCCTCGATGCACTGGCCGATGGCTTGAACAAGGACGTCCAGGACCTGCAGACCCGCGTCGCCGGCCTGACCTTCCCGCCGGAAAAAGTCGTCGGTGGCGCAGCGGCGCTGCTCGAAGAAGTCGCCGCGACGAAGATTTCCGGCGAAGAAGACCGCTACAGCCACACCGACCTGTATGACTTCCAGGGCAACATCGACGGCGCGAAGAAAATCGTCGACCTGTTCCGCCCGCAGATCGAGCAGCAGGACAAGGCGTTCGCCGCGAAGGTCGACAAAAATTTCGCCAGCGTGGACAAGATTCTCGCCAAATACAAAACCACTGATGGCGGGTTTGAAACCTACGACAAGGTCAAGGACAACGACCGCAAGGCGCTGGTCGGGCCGGTGAATACCTTGGCTGAGGATTTGTCGACGTTGCGCGGCAAATTGGGCCTGAATTAAAACCTTGTAGCGTCTTTCAGGGCCCTATCGCGAGCAGGCTCACTCCTACAGGGGAACGCATTCCAATGTAGGAGTGAGCCTGCTCGCGATGGCGGTTGTAGCTGCACCACAAAATCCGAACGATCAGAGGATCCGGTAAAGCAACCGCTCAATCCGCACCCGACTCACGCGCTTGAGAAACTTGGCCACCCCGGCCGGGTAATCCGGCAGCGTTTCCAGGGTCTGAAAGCTGTCGATGCGCGTGGTGTGGCGGAAGATTTCTTCCAGCTCCTGCGCCCGCGGTGCCAGCCATTCGCCTTTCGGATCATCGATCAGCAGTGCGTTTTCCAGGTCGAGGCGGAACGCCCGTGGATTGAGGTTGTTGCCGGTCAGCAACGTGTAGCGCTGATCGACCCACATGCCTTTGAGGTGGTAGGTATTGTCGCCGTCGCGCCACAGGTGCAGGTTCAACTGACCGCTGTCGATGTTGCGCTGGTGGCGTTTGGCAAAGCGGCGCAGGCTGATCTCGTAGAGATACGGCAGCGCGGCGATCACCTTGAACGGCTCGCTCGGCGGAATGTAGAAGTCGTTGGCGGTCTTGTCGCCGACCACGATATCGATCTTCACCCCGCGCGCCAGCGCCCGGTTGATCTCGCGGATCACCCCCAGCGGCAGGTTGAAGTACGGTGTGCAGATGGTCAGTTGGGTCTGCGCGCTGGCAATCAGCTCGAGAATGGCCCGGTTCAACGGGTTGTTCTTGCCGACACCCAGTAGCGGGCTGACCGACAGCCCTTCCCTGCCGCTGCTGCCTTTGGCCGTGTCGTACGTCGCATATTTCAGACGGCTGCGCAGATCGCCGATGTCGTTGCGCAGGCTGCGCGTGGTCGGCAGATTGGGCAAGTCGAGGCGATGCACCGCTTTCGATTCGATCAGGCCATGCTTGACCAGGTGATGCATCGAATCCGCCAGGTCGTGGCTTTGCAGGACGTGATAGCGGTCGAAGCGGTACTTGTCGAACTTGTGCAGATAAACGTTGTTCAGGCTCGCCCCGCTGTACACCACGCAATCGTCGATGACGAAGCCCTTCAGGTGCAAAACGCCAAACAGCTCGCGGGTCTGCACCGGCACGCCGTACACCGGCACTTCACTTTCGTGAGTGCGGGTCATTTCCTGATACCACGCCGAATTGCCCGGCTGCTTGCCGGCGCCGATCAAGCCACGCTGCGCGCGCAACCAGTCGACCACCACGGCGATTTCCAGCTCGGGGCGCTTGAGCTTGGCGGCGTGCAGGGCATCGAGAATTTCCTGACCGGCTTCGTCCTGCTGCAGGTACAGCGCAACGATGTAGATGCGCTGCGTCGCGCTGGCGATTTTCTCCAGCAGGCAACGACGGAACTCGGCGGCGCCGGACAGAATGGTCAGGGCCTCGGCAGTCAGCGGAAAGCTGCGCAGTTTGGGCAGCAGGGAACGTTTGAAAAGCAACGGCATAGGGCTCGCAATGGGTCGAATCCGAAGAGGTTGAGAGCTTACACCATCGTATCCCTCGGGTCTTGTCGGGTCCCGAAGGACGCCATCGCCAGCAGGCTGGCTCCCACATTTGAAATCCATCCCCCTGTGGGAGGGGAGCCAGCCTGCTGGCGATGGCGATTTTACGGCTGAAGATAATACAGACTTGACCAAGGAGAACATCCGTTCTACTGTCAGCCCCATGAACGAAATCACTCACAATGAAACCCGCGACATCATTCTCGATGTCACCGAAAAGCTGATCTATAAAAGTGGCATCGCCGCCACCAGCATGGATCTCCTGGTGAAGACTGCCGGCGTCTCCAGAAAAAGCATTTACCGTTACTTTGCCGACAAGGACGCGCTGGTGGTCGCCGCGTTGCGACGCCGTGACATCCGCTGGATGGACTGGTACCGAAACGCTGTCGAACAGGCCCCAACCCCGGCCGACCGCCTGCTCAACCTGTTCAGCGTGCTCACCGGCTGGTTCGCCTCCGAGGGCTTTCGCGGCTGTGCGTTCATCAATACCAGCGGCGAGACCGGCGATGCGCAAGATCCGGTGCGCCTCGTCGCTAAAGAACACAAACAGAAGCTGCTCGACTACGTGTGCGAGTTGTGTACCGAACATGGCGCCGAAGATCCGTTGTTGCTGGCCAGGCAATTGCTGATCCTGATTGACGGTGCCATTACCGTAGCGCTGGTGATGGGTGATCACAGCGCTGCCGATAATGCGCAATGCATGGCGCGCAAGTTATTGGACCTGTAACGCCTTAATAAGCCGGACACGTTGTTTAATTATTCATTCATTCGGGAGATTGATATGTCGACTGCAGCCCAGGTACGTCCGCCATTGCCACCGTTCAACCGCGAATCGGCCATCGAGAAAGTGCGTCTGGCCGAGGATGGCTGGAATAGTCGCGATCCGGAAAAGGTCTCGCTGGCCTATACCCTCGATACGAAATGGCGCAACCGCGCCGAGTTCGCCAACAACCGCGAAGAAGCCAAGGCCTTTCTCACCCGCAAATGGGCGAAAGAGCTGGATTACCGTTTGATCAAGGAGCTCTGGGCCTACTCGGATACCCGTATCGCAGTGCGTTATGCCTACGAGTGGCACGATGATTCGGGCAACTGGTTCCGTTCCTACGGTAACGAAAACTGGGAATTTGATGACAACGGCTTGATGTTCCAGCGTTACGCCTGCATCAACGACATGCCGATCAAGGAAAGCGAGCGCAAATTCCACTGGCCGCTGGGCCGGCGCCCGGATGATCACCCGGGGCTGTCCGATCTCGGTCTTTGAATCAGATTTTCAATGTGAGAGCCAGCCTGCTGGCGATAGCGGATTGCCGGGTCACCGGCAACCCGGCGCAATAAGCGCCACCCCTTCAGGCGATGACAATTCCCTCGCCGCTCAAGCTATTGAGCGACACCCCGACCAGCGTCACCGAATCATTGCCGAACGTCAGCAGCGTGTCCTGGCCGACGCTGCTGGCATGCGCACGGAAATCTTCCGCTGGCAAAACGCCCTGCACGCCGAGAAACACCAGTTTGTCGTTGGCCGTGTAACCGGTCACCCGATCGTGTCCGAATGCGCCGCTGAACAGGAACGTATCGGCGCCACCGCCCGACTCCAGCAGATCATTGCCGCCACCGCCGACCAACACATCGTTGCCGCTGCCGCCAATCAGATGGTCATTGCCGTCGAGCCCGAACAACCAGTCGCCGCCGGCATGGGCCTTGAGCGTGTCGGCACCATTGCTACCCTTCACGCTGGATTCGTAAGCGCTTAGGTTGCTGCCGACCTTCAAACCGCTGGCCGTGACGCTGTGCACCACGTCGTCCTTGAACAGCCCCCAGAGAAAACCCGGCTCCTTGGAGACGATGCTGCCGATGTCGCGGGTGATGCTGATCCCGCCGTTGGCATCGCGCACGTACAGGTTGCCGGCGCCGTCGTTGGCGAAATCGAAGTTCTTCACCGAGCCTTGCAGGTCGAGGCTGTTGCTGCCCTGCCCGCCGAGGATGACGTTGTAGCCACCGCTGTCGCGGAAGCTGTCGTTGCCGGCGCGGCCTTCCAGATAATCGTTGCCGCTGCCGCCCTGGATCAGGTCGTTGCCGTCGCTGCCGATGATGAACGTGCTGCCCTTGTGCGTTTCGGCGTTGCGGTTGAGGTCCTGCACCCAAGTGTTGGCCCGCGCCGGGTCCGACAGGTTGGCGACGATGATCGTCGAGTCACGGCTGGTCAGGTCGTAGAACTTCGAGTCCAGCACCCGCGTCATGCCGTCGCCATAACCGGTGGGCAAATGCGAGATCCAGGTGGGAATGTTGAGGATCGAGAACGGCAGCACGTTCCAGGCGCTGGAGGCGTAATGGTCGTTGAAGCTGACGATGTTGTCGGTGGTCGAGGTGTGCGGCGCATCGTGCACGCCGACCGAAGCGCCGCTGAAGGTCGAGCCGTCGAGCGCGCGGAACACCGGGTCGTTTTCATAGCCGATATTGAGCACCTTATCGGTGCTGCTCTGGGTCGGCGAGGCGTAGGCGATGTAGTTGGAGTCGGCAAAGAACCCGCCCCACTTGCCGCTGCTCAGGTCCGCCATGCTGTTGACCGCCAGCCCGCCGAGACTGTGGCCGCTGACCAGAATGTCCTTGCCGGTAAGGCCGTTGGCCTTGGCGAACGCCATGACATCGTTGAGCAGGTTGCCGAACGCTTCGCCGACGTAGTTTTTCGCATAATCGGCGGGGCCGAACGCGGCGAGCAGATCGTTGATCACGTCGCCGATCGAATCGCCAATAAGGATTTCCCGCGGGCCGCTGGTGCCACGAAAGGCAATGCCCAACTCGGTGAGATGGCCCTGGGCGTCGTATTTGCCGAGGATTTCCACTTGCGCGCTGGTGTACCCGGGCTTCTCGCCGAAGAACGTCCCGCGTGCATCGGTCTTGCCGTCGTAGCCCAGTTGCGTGGCGCTGATCGGTGTCCATCCGGCCTTTTGCACCGCTTCAAGGGCGAGCTTTTCCGAGTCGGGGTTCCACGGAATGCCGGGGATCACCCCCTGCGAATCGGTCCCGCCAATCAGCGCGGTGACCAGCGTGGCCGGCAGGCCGAGGCCGAAACCGTTGTGCTGATAACCGCTGGCAAAGCCGTTGTCGAGGTTGTGGTAGGAATACAGCGTGATCGCCATGGCGTCGCTGAACAACGCCTTGGAATCAGCCGTACCGAGGTTCTTGTAGTCATACACACCCATTGCCATTGCCTCTCTTGTTGTTGGAATTGTTCAGAGATAGCTCACAGCCAGAGCGCCCCACGGGGACGCCCCGGAGCATTTCAGAAACTACGCGTAGCTTTTAATGTAGGCCTTCGCCTGCTCGCGATAGCGGAGGGTCAGCCACCTTTTTATGACTGACACACCGCCATCGTGAGCAGGCGAAGGCCTACAGGTTACTAGGCGAAAACGAACGCCGAGTCCGACAGATTAGCCACTCCGACCCCGATCAGGGTTACGGCATAGTCGCCAATCTTCAGCACGGTATCGCCACCGGACTGCGACGCGTGCTGTTTGTAGTCGTAGCCCTGCCCCGCGCCCTCGACGCCCATGAACACCAGTTTGTCGCTGCCCTGATATCCATTGATCGCATCGAACCCGAACGCGCCGCTGAACAGGAAGGTGTTGTTGCCGCCCAGCGCGGTCATCACGTCATTACCGGCGCCGCCGACAAAGGTCACTTGGCCCTTGTCGCTGATCAGACTGTCGTTGCCACCGAGGCCGAACAGCCAGTCACCGTCAGCGCTGGCGTGCAGCGCATTGCCGTAGCCATCGCCGCTGAGAGAGTGGTTGTACTGAGTCAGTTCGCTGCCATTGCTCAGGCCCTTGGCCGTGACGCCCCAGGTGATCTCCTTGCTACCCCACCACGAACCCGCCTCTTTACTGACCAGCGCGCCGATGTCGCGGGTCAGGCTGATGCCGCCGTAAGCGTCGCGCACGTACAAGGTGCCGTCGCCATCGTTGGCGAAGCTGAAGTTCTGCAGCGGCTTTTGCAGTTCGAAGGTGTTGTGCCCCTGACCGCCGAGCAGAATATTGAAACCGCCGTCATCGCGAAAACGGTCGTCACCGCCCAGGCCTTCCAGAAAGTCGTTGCCGCTGCCGCCCTTGAGCCAGTCGCTGCTGTGCGTGCCGATGATCAACGTGCTGCCCACATGCGGCTCGCCGCTGCGGCCGAGGTCTTCAACCCAGGTCTTGCCGCGCGACGCCTCTTCCAGATTGGAGACGATGATCGTCGAGTCCTTATGAGTCAGCGCGTAGAAATGCGAGTCGATTACCCGGTTCAAGCCATCGGCATAGCCCAGCGAACTGTGGGCCGACCAGTTCAGCGGATTGACGATGCTGAACGGCACCAGGTTCTGCGCGGTGGACGCGTAGTTGTCGGTGAAGTTGACGATGTTGTCGGTGGTCGAATCGTGCGCGCCGTCGTGTTTGCCGAGCGAACCGCTGCTGAAGGTCGTGCCGTCAAGTGCGCGGAACACCGGGTCATTTTCATAACCGATGTTCAGTACATGGCTGCCGGTGCTGCTCTGGGTTGGTGAAGCGAACGCAATGTAGCTGGCATCCTTGAAGAACCCGCCCCAGTGGCTGGCGCTCAGCTCTGCGACGCTGTTGACCCCGAGCCCGCCAAGGCTGTGGCCGCTGATCAACACGTCCTTGGCGGCGATGCCGTTGGCGATGGCAAATGCGGCAACAGCCTTGAGCAGATTATCGAAGGCATTTTTCGCGTAGTTGCTCGCGTAATCCGATGGACCGAAAGCGGCCAGCAGGTTGTTTTTCATGTCGCCGTAGGTGTCGCTGTAACCGAGCCCGCCGGTGCCACGAAAGGCGATGCCGATACCGATCAGCTTGCCGGCGGCATCGTACTTGCCGAGCACTTCGGCCTCGGCGCTGGTGTAGCCGTCCTGCTCACCGAAGAACGTGCCCTGCGCGCCGACCTTGCCCTGATAACCCAGCGCCGTCGCTGCGACGGGCGCCCAGGCGGTAGCGGGTAACGGTTTGCCGGTCGGCGTGTAGGCATACAGCGTCAGTGCGATGGCGTCGCTGTACAACGCTTTGCCATCGGTATTTCTGTAATCGAACAATCCCATGTCGGTCCTCTCATCCTTCAAAACGGCAATGCCCTTGAGCACTGCCGATACACCAGGAACTGTCGTTAGAACTGCCAATCCAGCGTCAGCCCCACACCGTGGTCTTTTTCGTTCGAGCCGACCAGACCGTTGTAATCCAGATTGACCCGCACGTCACGGTTGAGTGCCAGGCCGGCGCGCACGCCGACCACCGCGGCGTCGCGATCCATCGACACGCTCTGCACGGTGAAGGCGCTGTTGCCGTTGGCGAACGCCAGGTGACTGTCGGCGTCGACACTGCTCAGGTTGTGCTGCCAGCCGAGGCTCGCGCCCAGCTCCAGCTGATGCTGATCCGACAAGGCGAAGCTGCGCTTGGCGCGCACGCCGAGGGTCGACAGCACCACGTCGCGGTTATCCTCACCGCCCTTGAGCGCCGCCGCGTCACCCTTTTCGGTTAAGCTGTCGGTGTTGAGGTGGACGTAGGACAGATTGGCGAATGGCTCCAGATTCATCGGTTGCAGGCCGAGGTCGTAGGCAGCTTCGGTGAACAACTGCGCCGTGGTCGCATCGCGCTTGGTTTTCTGCTGGCCGCTGACACCGGCAAATTGCAGATCACGTTTGGCATCAATGCGGTGCCAGCTGTAGGCGCCGCCGACGGTCAGGCGCAGCGCATCGATTTCATGCCCCAGATACGCACCCAAGTGGTAGCTGTCGACCGACGCCGATGAATGCGTGCCGCTGCCCATGCTCAACGAGCTGTCGCTATAACCGGTGACGAAACCCAGGCGCGTATCTTCAGCGATCAAGCCGTCGACACCGGCCAGCAAGCCACCGATGGAACTGGTGGAATCGGCATTCTCGTGGCCGCCATCGCTTTTACCCCACGACCCGAGCACCTTGACCCAGGCATTGCTGCGATCGTCAGTCGGCGCATCCGCGTTGAACAGATCGCGCTCACGCAGACGCTCACCCACAGCTTCGCGCAGGTAGCGGCTGTCGTTGATCAGCAGCGTGCCGATGGCCGGATGAATCTCGCCGGAGAGTTGCTGGAACGCTTGTTGCGCCGACGCCGCGTTTGGCGACGACAGCAGAGTTTCGAACAAGGCATTGCCAGCGCCCAGACGCTCAGCCGCTGCACCCACCGCGCGCTGATTTGGCGTCAGGCCGACACTGGCGAACGAAGCGTCATTGCGTCCCACCGCCAGTTGAATGCCGTCCGCCGAATACGCCAACGTGCCGCCAAGGAAGGCGTAATCCGGCAACACCTGGCCGAAGCGTCCTTCAATGCCGCCGGCCGCTTGCAGGATGTTGTAGCGCGTACCGAGCAGACTTTGCACTTCACTGGTGGACAGCAGGGTCGGGCTGTTTTCCAGCGACATGCTCACGGTGGCGCCTTCAATGACGGCTTTGCCGCCGGCGACGATCTGGTCGCTGCTGGTCGGCGACAACTCGACGGCGTAGGTCGAACCCGGCGCGAAGGTCACATCACCGGCGACATTCAGCGTGCCGATCGAGTTGCCCGGCGCCACCGTACCACCGCTGTTGACCGCCAGCGCGCCGATGCGGCCGTTGCCACCGAGGACGCCGCCGTCGTTCACGGTGACAGCCGATTGCAGAGAACCGTTGATGGCCAGCCGTCCCTGATTGACCAGCGTCGGGCCGCTGTAAGTGTTGTTGCCGGTGAGCACCAGCGTGCCGATGCCTTGCTTGGTCAAACCGCCGTGACCGGAAATATCGTTACGCCAGGTATCGAGGCCGCAGGTAATGTCCGTGCACACGCGCTCGGTCGGCTTGCCCTTATCGATGATTGCGCCGATGCCCGGCAGATCGGCGACAAACTGGCCGGAACCGTAGGCGCCGTCGATGCGGAACTCAGCGGGAATGTCTTGCTCGGTAACGAACATCGATGGGCCATTGATGCCTTTGCGCAGGTTGATCATGCCCCAGCCGTACAAGGCGTCGATACCCGGTGCGCCGAGGTCGGTCGCGGTGGTGCGCAGGACCGTGGCGACCTGATCGCCCGTCATGTACGGAAAGCGCTCCATCAGCACCGCCACCGAACCGGCCACATGCGGCGCGGCCATCGAGGTGCCGTTGTAGTTGGCATAACTGGTGGTGAGGTTGTCGAGGCTGGTGCCTTCGATGATCGAGCTGTAGATTTTCGTGCCCGGCGCGGCCACGCAGAAGCTCGCGGTGTAGCCGCAGCGCGAAGAAAACGTACTCATGATGTACGGGTTGCTGCTGGCCAGATCCGGGTTCTTTTGCAGGGCGGCGACGGTGATCCAGTTCGGCGCGATGTCCGGGACGAAATAGCCGAGGCCCGCGATCGCATCGGGGTTGTTGAGGTTGTAGTCGTTGCCTGCGGCAAAAATGGTGACGATGCCGCTGCGCGCCGCGGCGATGGCGCCGTCATAGGCGCCGCCGGGTTTGGTCCCGAGTAGAGTGCGGATCTCGTTGAACTGCAACTGCGCGTCGTTGACGGTGAAATGCGGAAACGCCGGATCGCGGCCACCCAGATCGAAGCGGTCGGTGATGCCAATGCCCCAGCTGTTGTTGATGATCCGCGCGCCGCTGGCGATCAGCGCATCCCAACCGGCCTTGTACACCGCGCCGTCGTTGCCGCGCACGATGCCGTCTTCCGGGCCGGGGTCGCCGTTGTCGGCGCTGATGATCTGCGCGCCGAAGGCCACGCCGTGCATGACGCCACCGTCGCGGCTGCCGGCGGCGATACCGCCGACATGGGTGCCGTGAGCGCCGAGTTTGCCGTTGGAACCGACCGTAGGCGCGCCGTCATAAAGGAACGCGTCCCCGGCTTTGACCGGGATGTACGGGTCGGTGTATTCGCGGATCCCGCGGGTGACCAGGGTGACGACTTTGTTGCTGCCGGAGAACTCCGGGTGCGCGGCGTACACCGGCTGGTCGAAGATCCCCAGTTTTACGCCTTTGCCGGTGTAGCCGGCGGCGTAGGCGTAGTCGGCACCGATCGCGCCCAGGCCCCAATCGGCCTGGAATTCGCCACTGCGCCAGCTCGACGGATCGCCCGTGCGGCCGTTCTCCACGTAAGGCGCAGCGTGGGCGGTGCCGAGAGCGCAGAGCACGGCGAGCGTCAGGGTTTTCAGGGCAAAGCGGCCACCCGTTTGCGCGGGGGTATTGTTGTTGTTCATCCAGCGACCTTCCTTAGTGTTGTTGCGAAAAATCCGTTACGAATTGATCGTTCCCACGCTCCGCGTGGGAACGATCAACGCCTGTGGCGAGGCGTAGCGATTAGAACTGCCAGTTCAGGCTCAGGCCGACGCCGTGCAGTTTTTCGCGACTGGCCAGTTGTCCGTGGTAATCGAGGTTGACCCGCACGTCCTTGCTCAACGCCAGGCTGGCCTGCACGCCGACCAGCGCGGCGTCGCGTACCAGCGCTGAGCTTTCCACCGCGTACGGCGTGCTGCCGCTGGCAAAGCGCAGGTGTTGCTCGGAATCGATGTCGCTGAGGCTGTGCTGCCAGCCGAGGCTACCGCTGACGTCCAGCGCTTGCCTGCTCGAGATATCGAAGGTCTTGCGCGCCCGCACACCGAGGGTGCTGAGCACTGCATCGCGCTGATCGCCGGAGCTTTTCAACGCTGCCGCATCGCCCTTCTCGGTGAAGCCGTCAGTGTCCAGATGCACGTACGTCAGATTGGCGAAAGGCTCCAGCGCCAGTGGTTGCAGGTCGACTCGATAAGCCGCCTCGCCGAATACCTGTGTGGTCGCCGCGTCGACCTTGGCTTTCTGCTTACCGCTGACTTCGCCGTAGTGCAGATCACGCTGCACATCGGCGCGATGCCAGCTGTAGGCCGCGCCACTGCTCAAGCGCCAGGCGCCGATTTCGTGCCCGGCGTAGGCACCGAGGTGATAGCTGTCGACCTTGGCCGACGAGTGCGTGCCCGACCCCATGCTCAGCGAACTGTCGCTGTAACCGGTGACCAGACCGATGCGAGTCTGCTCGTCCAGTGCGCCGTCGACACCGGCCAACAGGCCACCAATCGAGGTGTTGTAGCCGGCCGTGTCGTGGCTCGAATCGGTCGAGCCCCACGCGCCGAGGGCTTTGATCCAGCCGTTGCTTTGCCCGGCGCTGCTGTCGCGCAGGCGCTCGCCCACCGTGTCGCGAATCTGGCGGGTGTCATTGACCAGCATCGTGCCGAGCGCCGGGTAGATTTCGCCGCTCAACTGCTGGAACGCTTGTTGCGCAGTTGGCGCGTCTGGCGCACGCAGCAGGCTTTCAAACACCGCGTTACCGGCACCCAGCCCTTCGACGGCCGCGGCCACCGAGCGTTGGTTCGGCGTCTGGCCGACGCTGGCAAACGCCGTCGCGTTGCGCTCGATGTTCAGTTGAATGCCATTGGCCGCGTAATCGAGGCTGCCGCCGATGAACAGGTAATTGGGCAGTACTGCGCCGAACTGGCCCTGAATGCCGCCGGCTGCTTGCAGAATATTGTACTGGCGGCCGAGCAGGCTTTGCGCTTGGGCAGTGCTGAGCAGCGTCGGGCTGTTTTCCAACGAAAGGCTGACGGTGGCGCCACTGACAGTCGCGGTGCCGCCGGCGACGATGCGATCACTGCGGGTCGGCGACAGCTCCACGGCATAAGTCGAGCCTGCGCCCAGTGTCACATCACCGGCGACGTTCAAGGTGCCAATGGAGTTGCCCGGCGCGACTCGCCCGCCGTTCTTCACCGACAGCGCAGCGATGCGTCCGGAGCCGCCGAGGGTGCCGCTGTCGTTGACCGTGACCGCTGAAGTCAGCGAGCCATTGACCGTCAGCAGTCCGCCGTTGACCGTGGTCGGCCCGCGATAAGTGTTGTCGCCACTGAGCAGCAGATGCCCGGCGCCGGATTTGATCAGGCTGCCCTCGTATACGCGCCCCGCTGCCGCCGCATCGCGCGCCGTGCCGACTGCGTAATCGGTCTGATCCTGCTGACTGGCCCCGAGCGGAACGCCGTTCTGCCAGCCCTTGTCTTGCAGGGTCTGCTGCCAGGCGCTGTGTTCGGCGAGGTCTTCGCGCTGGCGCTGGAGCAGCGCCTTGTCGGAAATGTCATTGCTCCAGACATCGCTCTGCCCTGCCTCAAGATTGGCGTCAAACTCGCCGAGCAACTGCCCCGGCCCGTGCATCGCCCGGTTCAGATTGGCCACCCCCCAACCGACCCGTCCGCTTGGCGCATCGGTGACCGAACCATCCAGTTGCGTCGCGGTGGTCAACAGCACTTGCAGCGCCTGCTGATTGTTCATGTACGGATAGCGTTCCATCACCAGCGCCAGCGCGGCAGTGGCGTGCGGCGCAGCCATCGAGGTGCCGGACTTGATTGCATAACCACCGCCAGGAATGGTGCTGTCGATCTTCGCGCCGGGGGTGGTGATGCACCAGTATTTGGCGATGCCGCACTGGTTGTACTTTTGCTGATTGCCTTGATCCAACCCCGACACCGCCAGCCAGTGGCCTTCCAGATCCGGCTGAAAGTACGGCAACGCAGAGCGCACGCTGGCGTTCGGGTAGCCGCTGTTGCCGGCGCTGAACACGTTGATCACACCCCGGCGAGACACGTCCGCCGCCGCATCGAGCCAGGTGCCTTTGTTCCAGTGCTGGGCATAAGCGGCGTGCAGGTCCGCCAGCGTGCGATAGCTGACATCTGGCGGCTGACTGCCCCAACTGTTGTTGATCGCGCGCACGCCGGCATCGGCCAACGCGTCATATACCGCTTTGAAATAGCGCGGGTCGGGGTTCGGGCCGAACAGGAAACTGTCGTTCTTGTTGGTGTTGCCGACGTAGATCTGCGCGTTGAACGCCACGCCGTGCATGCCGCTGCCATCACGCGCGGCGCCCATGGTGCCGACCACGTGAGTGCCGTGGGAATCGTTGTTGGGGTTGAGCGTGCCGTCGACGTTGAACGCTGAGCCGTCGAGGTAAGTGCCGCTGGCCAGCACCGGGTGGTAGCGGTCGCGGCTGAACTCGGGGTGGGCGGCATCGAAACCGGAATCGAGGGCGCCGATTTTCACGCCTTGACCGGTGATGCCCGCCGCGTAGGCGTATTCGGCCTGCATGCGACTCAGGCCCCAATCGCGGACGAATTCGGCGCTGCGCCAACTGGCTGGATCGCCGGGCTTGCCGGCTTCAAGGTAGGCGGCGTGGGCCGCTGTTGTCGAGATTGCAAACAGCAGGGTGCCGACCGAAATCGGCTTGGTGCGTACGTCCATGTTCTGTTCTCGCTTTTATTGTTTTTGTGCAGGGCTTTTGTATGGTGTCGCCTGCTTCCCCTCACCCCAGCCCTCTCCCCCAGGAGAGGGAGCCGATCTTCGTTGAGTTTCGAACCGAGTCCAACTCAGCTTCTGTAGTGAATTCACTATCGAACCGTCAGGTCGGCGGATTTCTTCAGCATCCCCCAATCAGTCCCCTCTCCCTCTGGGAGAGGGTTAGGGCGAGGGCTGCCCAGCGACCACAAATGCCTCGTCCACCCGCGCCAGATCCTGCTCGTTCAAGGTCCCGGCGTAAAAATGCAATTTGGTCCAGGCCATCAAGTAGTCATACCGCGCCTGCGCCAGATCGCGGCGGGTGGTGAACAGTTGTTGCTCGGCGTTCAGCGCATCGAGGTTGGTCCGTTCGCCGCCGAGAATGCTTTGTTTGGTCGAGACCACCAGTGCTTCCGCCGAAC
Organism: Pseudomonas sp. 15C; assembly: GCF_055484735.1. Taxonomy (NCBI): domain Bacteria; kingdom Pseudomonadati; phylum Pseudomonadota; class Gammaproteobacteria; order Pseudomonadales; family Pseudomonadaceae; genus Pseudomonas; species Pseudomonas sp. 15C. Next base: position 29,759 of record NZ_JBUDGD010000052.1, read on the forward strand.
TCAGGGCTTTCTGATAGGCGCGCAATTTACTCACCCCGGACAGGCAAGCGCTGAACTGGCGGCGCAGTTCGATCAGCGTCTCGCGGGTCTTGCCGTCGAGTTCGTATTCGGCCTGTTCCATCGTGCGGCTGGCCTGGCGGGTCGAGGCGGATACGCCGCCGCCGGCATACAGCGGCACGCTGACTTCAAAACCAATGGTGTTGGTTTCGTAACGCTGGTTGTAGGTGTTGCCGCTTTCCGATTCGTTCTGGCGCATCGAGGCGTAGGCGCTGACTTTCGGCAGGTGCCCGGCGCGGTTGCGCTCCACTTCGTAACGCGCGACTTCCACGGCCTGGCGTTGCGACGCGAGGTTGGGGTTGTTGCTCACGGCTAATTCGTGCCAGGTGTCGTAGTTGGCCGGTTGCAGAGCGAAGGTCTGGAAGTTCTGGTTGAGCGGCGCCAGATCACCGATGTCCACCGCTGGTGTGCCGACCAGTGCGCCCAGTTCACGCAGCGCGGCGTCCTGCTCGTTGCGCGCCTCGATTTCCTCGGCCGTCGCCAGTTCGTAGCGCGACTCGGCTTCGAGGATGTCGGTGCGGGTGCCCTCGCCCTGCTTGAACATGTGTTCGTTCTGCTGGAACTGCTGCTCGTAGGCCTTCTTCTTCGCCAGCGCGATGTCGATCTGGTCCTGGGCAAACAGCGCCTTGGTGTAGTTGTCGAGTACACGCACCAGCAATTCCTGGCTCTTGCCACGGAACGCTTCATCGGCAAACAACGACTGCGCCACACCTTTGCGATACGCCGCATACGCCTCGTAATCGAGCAGCGGTTGTTGCAGGGTCAGTGCCGAGCCGTAACTGCTGTAGTTGCGCTCGTCGGTGTTATTGCGCGCGCGTTCATCCAGAGACGTGGCTTTCGAGGAGTTACGGCCCTTGTTGTAGGTGTAACCGATGCGCGGCAACAGCCCGGCGCGGCCGATGGCGCGGTTTTCCAGGCCCGCATCGCGCTCCTTGATCGCGCCGAGGAACACCGGGTCATTGCGCAACGCCTGTTCGTAGATCTCGAACGGGCCCATGGCCGCTACTGCCGATTGGCTCGCGAGCAGCGTCAGCGCCGCCAGCATGGAAAACTTGGTCATACAGCCGAACATCCTTATTCCTCGGTCAACGCGGAACCGGCCCGATCGAGCAGCGGTTTGAACAGGTAATTGAGGAGTGAGCGTTCACCGGTGCGCACGAACATTTCTGCTGGCATGCCGGGTTTGATCACCAGGCCGTTGAGCTTTTCCATGGCCTGATCGCTGACGCTGCTGCGCAGCACGTAGTACGGCACGCCGGTTTTTTCGTCGACCATCTGGTCGGCGGAAATCAGGCTGACTTCGCCCGGTACGCGCGGGGTTTTGCTCTGGTTGAACGCGGTAAACAGAATGTCCACCGGCAAATGCGTACCGACCTTGTCGATCAGGCTGATCGGCAAGTGGCCTTCGACTTCCAGCGAGGTGCCCTGCGGCACAATCTCCAGCAAGGTTTCGCCCTGGCGCACCACGGCGCCTTCGGTGTGCACGCCAAGGTTGACCGCGACGCCGTCGGCGGTGGCGACAATCTCGCTGTGTTGCAGGTCGAAACCGGCCGAGGTCAGTTGCTCCGACAGGGTCACGCTTTTCAGTTGCGCGTCGGCCAGTTGCGTACGCACTTCCTTCTGGTATTCCTCGCTGTGCTGTTGCAGCTTCAGGCGTGTTTCGAGGATGCCCTGCTCGACCCGGCCGCTCTCGCCGGTGTTCTCAGCCAGTTGCTGCTGCACTTGCGACAGTTGCCGCTGATATTCCATCAAGCGGTTGCGTGGGATGTAACCGTTGTCGGCCAGTGGCTGCAGGTTGCTCAATTGCTGTTGCAGCGAAGCGGCCTGAGCGTTCAGGTCGGTGCGGGCGCGACGCATGCCAGCCAGTTGCGCGGTCGCGCCTTCGATGCTCGCACGCAGCCCGGCCTGCTCGCGGTAGAACGCCTCGCGGCGGCTGCTGAACAGTTGCCGCTGGCCTTCCAGCACCAACGCCAGGCGCGGGTCCGGGTCGCTGCTCAGTTCTGCCGGAAAAGTCACTTGCTTGAGGTTGTCACGTTCGGCCTGCCAGCGTGCGAGGCTGGCCCAGGCCATGCGGTATTGCGCTTGCAGCGACTGCACGTCGGCGGCGACCTGGGTCTGGTCGAGACGGAACAGCGGCTGGCCTTGTTTCACGATTTCGCCTTCGCGCACCAGAATCCGGCTGACCACGCCGCTGCTCATCGACTGCACGGCTTTGCGTTTGCCCGAGACCACAATGGTGCCCTGCACCGGAATGCCTTGATCGAGCGGCGCCAGTGCGGCCCAGGTAAAGAAACTGCCGGCGCCGACAATCGCCAGAATCCAGCCCATGCGCGCGAAGAATTTCGCGTCACGCTCCGGGCGTTCGCTCAGGTAGGCATGTTCCATGTTCGCTTCGTTTTCTGTGTTCATGCTTGCGCTGCTCATACACCCGAATTCCTCGTCGAGGGCTGATACTGTCGGCTCATGCTGAGCCCGCCCGGTGCCTGCGCGGCTTTTTCGCGTTGTTGTTCAGGGTTGCCGGAAAGTGCCTTGAGCACGTCCTGGCTCGGGCCGAAGGCTTGCAGACGACCCTCGTTGAGCACCAGCAACTTGTCAGCCTGGGCCAATACCGAAGAACGATGCGTCACCAGCACCACCGTGGTGCCCTGCGCCTTGAGCGCGGCAATCGCGCTGGCCAGCGCCGCTTCGCCGACGGTGTCGAGGTTGGAATTGGGTTCATCGAGCACCACCAGCGTCGGCGTGCCGTACATTGCACGGGCCAGGGCAACGCGCTGTTTCTGGCCGCCGGACAAGCCACTGCCGTCCTCGCCCAGTTGCGTGTCGTAGCCTTGCGGCAACCGCAGGATCATCTCGTGGACGCCGGCCTGCTGTGCGGCCGCCACCACTTGCTGCGGGTCGGCTTGGCTGAAACGCGCGATGTTCTCGGCGATGCTGCCGCTGAACAGTTCGATGTCCTGCGGCAGATAGCCGATGTACGGGCCGAGTTGGTCGCGATTCCAGCGATGAATATCCGCGCCGTCCAGGCGCACGGTGCCGCCCAGCGTCGGCCAGACGCCGACCAGTACCCGCGCCAGGGTCGATTTACCCGAGCCGGAAGCGCCGAGCACACCGAGCACTTCGCCCGCGGCGAGATTGAAATTGACCATGTGCAAGGTCGCGGCACGCTGCCCCGGCGGGCCGGCGCTGACCTGTTCGAAGGTGATCTGGCCTTTCGGCGCTGGCAACGCCATGGCGTCATCACTGGGCGGGAACGCTTGCAGCAGCGCGTCGAGACGGCGGTAAGCCAGCTTCGCCCCGCTCCACTGTTTCCACACCGCGATCAACTGGTCGATCGGGCTGAGCACGCGGCCCATCAGAATGGAACCTGCGATCATCATGCCGGCGGTCATGTCGCCCTTGATCACCAGCAATGCGCCGAGGCCCAGCACCAGTGATTGCAGGCACAGGCGCAAGGTTTTGCTCAGCGAACTGATCACTGCGCCAGTGTCACTGGCCTGGTTCTGCAAACCGAGGAAGCGCGAGTGCACCTGGAACCAGCGCTTGCGCAGCGAACCGAGCATGCCCATTGCCTGAATGGTTTCGGCGTTATGCAAATGGCTGGTGGCCAACTGGCTGGACTTCTGCGAAAAACCAGCGGCTTCGCCCAGCGGCTTTTTGGTCATGTACTCGTTCAGGCATGCCAGCGCGATGAGCAACAGCGCGCCGGCCGTGGCGAGCACGCCGAGCCAGACGTTGAACAGGTAAATCACGAACAGATAGACCGGGAACCACGGCGCATCGAAAAACGCGAACAGCGCCGGGCCGGTGACGAATTGGCGAATATGGGTCAAGTCGCCCAGCGATTGCCCGGCATTGCCCTCGCCCTTGAACAGGTTGCGTTCGAACGCGGCTTGATACACCCGCAGGTTGAAACGGCGTTCCAGCTGACTGCCGATACGGATGACGATAAAGCTGCGCACCACTTCCAGCAGGCCGATAAAGGCGAAGAAACCCACCACCATCAGCGTCAGCATCGCCAGGGTCGTTTCGTTCTGCGACGACAGCACGCGGTCATAGACCTGCAGCATGTAGATGGAAGGCACCAGCATCAGCACATTAATCAGCGCCGTAAAGCAACCGACACTGATCAGAATGCTTTTATAGTCAGCCAAAGCCTTGAACAAGGGACCGGTGGCTGGGGCCTTCGCCATCTTCATTGATTATTCCTGAAAACTATCTCTCGCCATTCATTGGCGAAATTCGAGTTGATAATCCGCCCACGGCGGAACTTGCCTTTTGCCTGACGCTTACACTTTCATAACAACTAGCGCCTTGAACTACGGTGCAGTTGCCAGTTGAAGGTGACTTATAACGCCGATGCAGCACTTTATATTCAAACTTCGTCTCAGACTTGATCGTTGCCGGTCAACGCGCTGTGCGCTCAAGGGTAATGATCAGGCCCGACTTCAAAGTACTCAGATAAAGCCCATCACGTTGTCGGCTGAAGAACTGGATTCTTGAGCCTTCGTTGCCCGTGATCGACAGGCCGTCAGGATCGGCAAACCAGCCGATTGGCGGTTGTTCCAACCACGCGCCGAGACAGTCGGCGCCTTCACCCAACGTCTGATTCGCGCGCAATTCGACACCACAGGTGTTCGAAGGCTTGTCCTGTTGCTTTTGCGCCTGGCGATCATCGCTTGTCGCAGACAATGTCGCTTGCCAGTGCCCGGCAAATACCGCCGGATCTTCCAGTCTGAGGCTGCTTGCCATGCTCGTTTCTCCTGAAACCATGATGAACGCCGCCGTTAGCCACGCCCCTGCCTTGTAGGTAAAAGCTTTACCGATCATGGGAATAATCGCTCCGGGGTGTAGCCTTGCTTACCGTCCAGCACGATGCAAGCGGAGAAAGCGACGCATGACGCGCCGCTTTGTCCTTTTACATCACGCCACGATGTCGCTGGTGGCTGCCTGGCCAACGGTGCTGACGATGAAATCAGCCACGCCGTGCCCGGAGAAGTCCACCGACAACAGGCTGTTGCCACCCGACGAGGTCAGTACCGCATCGCCGGCCGCACCCGTGAAGGTGTTGACGAAGTGCAGGCCTGCGCCGTTGGTGATGCCGGTCAGGTCGATCTTGTCCAGACCGCTGACGAAATCGAGGATCTGATCGATCGCCCCCGGCTTGGAATCGGAGCTGGCCGCAAACACAAACGTGTCCGAACCTGAACCGCCCCACAGCTTGTCGGCACCGCCCGCGCCGAAGAGGATGTCGTTACCGGCACCGCCCTTCAGCTCGTTGGCCACGCTGTTGCCGATCAACAGATCACTGCCGGCACCGCCAATGGCGTTTTCGATAATCGCACCTTTGGCAATCGACACGTTGCCGACCATGCCACCGACATCGGAGAACGAGGCGTCATTGAGGTTGATTTTCTGGTTCTGGGTGAAACCGGAGAAATCCAGGGTGTCCCTGCCGCCCGCGTCCCAGACCGAGAACACCACTTTGTCGCTGGGCGACGAAGCACTGAGGAAATCCCGCCCGGTGTTGGAGTTGAAACCGTAAGTGCTGTCACCGGTACGGGTGTTCATGTTGGCGCCGTAGAGCTTCTGGATGGCAGCGATATCGTCCATCAGCGGCCCGGAGGCATACGCTTCCACCCCGCCCTTGCTGAAGTTCTGGTTGGTGTTGCTTTCACTCCAGTAGCTCATGATGCTGTAACCGCGGGTGTCTTGCCCGTAGGTCGCATCGTTGTAGGTCGGGTTGCCATTGCCGGCATTGTAGTCACCGGGGTGCGCAAGACCGAGGGTATGACCGATCTCGTGGGTCAGGGTCTGACGGCCATAGTTGTTCAGATCCGGGTTCTTGTTCTGCGTGTAACCGCTGTTGATCAAGTACCACGAAGTGCCGTCATAACCGGCACCGGTCCCCGGCAAATAGGCGAACGCCGCAGCGCCATCCTGACCACCGCTGTAATTGCCAAACGTCATGTGCCCGTCCCCGCCCGAGGCTTTCTCGGTGAAGGTAACGTTGGCGACATCGGCCCAGGACTGCATGGCCAGCTTGGCCTGAGCCTGCTGTTGCGCACTGAACTGGCTGAACCCGCTGATCCCGTGCTTGTTCATCGTGCTGAACGACGCCGAGGTCAGGAACGTATAGGTCAGCTCGATCTTGCCGCTCCCGTCCTTGTCCTGATAGGCAGCGCCATCGCGCAGCAACTGGGTCGCCGCCTGATCGACGGTGTACGAGGGTTTGCCATTGACCGTGAGATTACCGCCACGGTCATATTGATGGCTGAAGCTATTGATCTGGTTATACGCCGAACTGGCAGCGGCCAGCGACTGCGGCGCCGCAGACAGCAACAAAGCCTGCTCGGCGGAATCAATAGCATTGGTTTTGACTTTCGACATAAACACACTTCCTTGTTAAGCAATGGAACAGTTTTTGTCCGATAGCGACGATCCCGGCGAGATCGTCCTATCACTCGCCCAATGAAGGCGTAAGAAACCTGACACAATTCGAAATGTTGCGTAAAGGATTTTTTTAGTTCGAAAAAGAGTGTTCCGGGTAAATGGCCGAAAACATGGCACAAGACGGTTGAAGATTGTTTGAAGTTGCGCAGGGAATGGGAAATTGTCTGACGATTTTCTATTTAAATATTAAATATCGGTAAGTTGTATTTTGTTAGGTGCGTCGCACTTTACTGGTGCGGCGATATTGGATTGATATCAGATGCTATATGGAGTGCATACTCTTCAAAGCGGCGTCACCCGCAAAAGCCCCTCACCCTAGCCCTCTCCCGGAGGGAGAGGGAACTGATCCAGTTGTTTGGACCAAGCGCGCCAACATGCGATATCGAGTCGAATGCAGATATTGAAACCAACCAAAATCGGCTCCCTCTCCCCCGGGAGAGGGCTGGGGTGAGGGGCAGCCACACCACAAAACACAAGCCAAACGCCACGCTTCTAACCACTCCTTACAATGAGCGCCAGCTCGAGTGCCCTTGATCTTGCCTAACCGGCCCCATCGGAAGGCTGAGTGGAGGGATCGATCCGGGCGTGGGAGCGCAGCGACCGTCTGGCGCAGCCAGAGACAGCGGAAGGAGGTGCAGCGAAGCAAACCGTAGCCGCTGCGCCCGGATCGGTCCCGGAGCGAAGGGACCCGAGCCTGCGAGGGCCGAACGCAGGGGCCCAGCGTTTTGGTTACTTTTGGGCGTCTGCAAAAGTGACCCGCTGTAAGAGCGGAACCGCCAGCCGCA
>NZ_JBUDGD010000053.1:0-35133 GCF_055484735.1 Pseudomonas sp. 15C
GCAACTGCAAATTATCCAAAGCCCGATTCACCGCCAGCTCCCCGAGCATGATCAACTGCGAAATCCCCAACAACGCCCGCCGCTGCGACGCCGGCAACAAGCTGGCGACGTTCTGCGCAATGGTCTGGGCCGAAGCGAGTGTTTCACTGGCATCGATCAGCAGCTCTTCGTTTTTGTTATCCGCAGTCACGGCATACATCCCACGGTGTTTACGTGGCGGCGGCGTGGATCCGGGCGGACAGAGGTAATGGTCGAGCGCACGGTCGGCGGCTTCGTGGAGCTATTTGGAGTTAGTGGATTCGTAGGGGGATGTGGGGTTGGATTCGGGTGGATTGGGGGGGGGATCATGGTGAAGCTCCTTGATGACTGGAGCTGCCACCATTCGCGGTCAAACAAACAGGGTGGCAGCTGTACGCGGGTTGACCGACCGGACATCAAGGAATCCGGCACACCCGAAGGTGTCCCACGCACAGCCACCGCGACATGATGCAGACAATGCCTGAACACGTGCAGAACGCTGGCGCGCCTTGATATTGGGCGGACGGTCAAATCCGATCGCTGATTCGTCAGCGACCGGACCACAATAGAGTTCGCCCCCAAAGCGCACAAGCCGGCGGATTCTGGCGTAGTCGTAGGCAATGGCGCAAGGAGGTGTAGCTTAGGAGAGTGTTTGGAGATGTCTTTTTAAACGTCGGTGTTTATTGAGATCTCATAGCGTTATGTCGCCTTAGACAGATTCGTCCCTCATCACGTTTGTTGAGCTGCTTTTTTAGCGGCATAGCAATGGCCGCTTTCGGCCAAAAGAGGTCACTCGATAAGTGATAATGCCTACGCCAGCACCGGCCATAGACACGTTGCAAGCGAACTCGTAATCTCAATCCAACAGTTGCCGCATTTTCTCCTAGCCCTATGTCACGGCTTGAGTGATCGACACAATAGAATCGACAGATTACAGATGAGTCAGGGACCGTATGCGACACAGGCGGCGCAGAGCATTACCCCACATGTCGCCTTTTTTGTTCAGCGCGAAAGCAATACTGGCTTTCAGCAGCGAGCTAGAGGACAGACAGAAGCACCTACGAAAGCCCTATTGGAATACTCACCTAGTATTACTTTCGACCAGCAATGGAGCTGCACTAAGAAATATGCACAGCTCAAGTAGCTTTTCAGGTAAAAACCAACCCGCAATGTGCTCCGATGGCATTGCACAAAGCCGATATCATTTCAGCAGCTCGACTGAGCTGTCTAAAAATAGGTTCACGTCAAACGCCTCATTCGTTCGTGACGCCAACGCACAACACTTCCAACTACAGATTTCACATACATTTATGACTCGGGCTTCACCACCCATCTTTGAGTTACATTGGATCGGATCGCAGCCTGATAGGTTGGACAGATTCTAAAATCTCATAAAATTGGATTTTAAAATGGCAAAAAAGATAATATTAGTTCATGGATTAGGTGGCACCGCCGACGGTACTTGGGGTGAGTTTCCTAGTTTTTTAGAAGCAGATAGCGATATAAATTTCGATATTGTTTCTTGCGGGTACGAATCTCCAGCTCTATGGAAGTTTTGGAAGCGAGCTCCGAGCATTCTAAATATCGCCAATGGAGTTCTGACAGACATTAGAGTTCGCTGTGACATAGAGAACGACGAAATAATCTTAGCTGGCCATAGCCTAGGCGGAATCATAGTAAAAAAAGTTCTTCTATTATTACAAAACAAACGGATTTCTCACAAAATCTTCAAAGTTTGCTTCTTTGATGTCCCTCATGATGGTTCAGGTTATGCAAATGCTGGAAAGTACGTGAGCCGTAGAAATCGCCATCTAAGAAGTCTAACACGCGACTCAAGTGAGCTCGACGACCTAAATGAACAGTGGGTGAATAGCGGGCTAAATAATGAACTGAACATAATTAGCATCATCTCCGCCAATGATGATATTGTTTCATCCTCTAGCTCTAAAAGTATTTTTAGAGAACACCCAATTGAAACAATTAATGACGTTGACCACCGTACGATTGTGAAACCAGAAAGCGTGAGCTCCTCGTCGTATCTAGTTTTTAAAAGCTTTGTTTTAAAAAAAAACACTGTAACCAAGTATAAAAACCTGGCCTCGCGCGATCTTGAAGAATGGAAGAGGATTGAAAGAAACCATAGCTACCATTATGCAATGGATGAAAATAGAGCGAAAGATCTGGAGTCATTAACTTCTGCGTTAGGGTTAGGGAGCTCTGTAATAAGGCTAACTGGGGCATCTGGTTTAGGTAAAACACGCCTATTACTGGAGGCAATTGATGCATCTGAATCGATAGATGATTCCTGCATGCTTATCTTTAATGCCCCTGGTTACGACACAAAAATAAAAGAAACTATTAGATCAATGGTTGAAGATCGTGCTGACGGCCTCGCAGTAATTGAAAATTGCAGTGTGGATTTACACAACCATCTAGCAAAAGAAGTCAATACTGCAGAATGCTTACTCAAACTTGTTACTATTGGCTATTCCAATGAACAGGTGGACGACTCCATACACATAATACTTTCTCCTCTTAGGGACGAGGCAATAAAACAGATCTTATCCCCAATCTTGGTCGGATTAAATTCAGGCGAGGTTGATCGCGTGGCTCAATTTGCCCAAGGCTACCCGCTGATGGCCACACTTATTGCTGAACAGTATCAGGAACAGGGCAGATTGCTTGGTTCAATTGAAAAGAGTTCAGTCGTAAAAAAATTAATCGAAGGTGATAGTGTTACAACTGATGCAGAAAAAGAAGTGCTATCCGCCTGCTCGTTGTTTGATGTGTTTGGTACAGCTGAGGGATCAGCGGGAGAAGAGGCTAAGTTCATTGCTGAAGATGTTGCCGGCTTCGACCTTAAAGCCTTCGACCGAGTGTTATCGATATTCACAAAACGGCAAATAATAAACCGAGCAGGAAGATATGCGAGAGTGGTCCCTAAACCTCTCGCATTGACACTAGCATCTGAGTGGTGGGAAAAAACCTCTTATGATCGTCAAAAACAATTAATTGACACTCTCCCTGACTCTCTGATGCAGAGCTTTTGCACTCAGGCATCATATCTTGATGGCCAGCCGAGCGTTCAAAGATTTTCAGACCGACTATTTAGCGGACAAAGCCCTTTTGTCCAAGCGGAGGAGTTACTTACAGAAAGGGGTTCGAAACTCTTCCGCGCATTTGTTGAGGTGAATCCCGAATCCGCGTCCGACGCCCTTTATCGTCTATTGGTTGGGCGCACCCACGAACAGCTTCTAGCGATAGATAGTGATACGCGGAGAAATTTCGTTTGGGCTTTGGAGAAATTATGTTTTCATGCTGCCGTATTCGAGAAATCATCTTGGTGTTTGTTGCTACTTGCATCGGCTGAAAATGAAAGCTGGAGCAACAATGCAACAGGAATTTTTTCTCAGTTATTTAGAGTTCATCTTTCTGGAACACAAGCTAAGCCTAATGTCCGTTTTGATGTGTTGAAGCGGGCCATTGAGGCAAAACAGTTAAACATAGACCTGATAATACTTAATGCCTTAGAGCAAGCAATAAGTACCTATGGCGGCTCGCGGACAGTTGGTGCTGAATACCAAGGCACTAAAGCTCCACTTGAAGAATGGAGAGCAAATATTTGGCAAGAGATTTTTGATTTCTGGCAAGAGGCTTTCAACTTAATCTTAGCTCTATTGGATCGAGGTGAGGCTCAGAGAAAAAAGGCACTTTCCATAATAGGCTATTCAATAAGGGGATTCATTTTAAACAACCGAATTGAAATGTTAGATGGAGCCATTAAGAAAGTCATTTCTGTCAATGGACGGTATTGGCCTGAAGCTCTAGATAGTATTAAAAATTCTATCGAGTACGACTCAGAAGGTATGAAACCAGAGGCGTCTGATGCACTGAATAGCTGGTTAGAACTGTTGAGCCCCGTTGCCGCGGAATTGCCGGAAAAGTTAACGATTTTGGTAGCCAACCCTCCTTGCGAACATCGTAAAGGCGCTGATGACCGCTATGTTGATGTGGCCGCGGAAAATGCGAAGGCTCTAGCAAGAGAGCTATCCAGTAGCATTGACAAATTGCTCCCTCACCTCGATTTATTGTTAGTTGGAGTACAGAAACAATCCTATGCTTTCGGTTACCAACTGGCCTTAATTCTAGAAAAAACTGAGCAATTTCTTGATGATGCTTTACATCGTTTGGCAGCCATTGAACAGCCTAACCCTCAGTTAGTTTTCGGCTTATACCGAGGTATGTTTGAACGATCGCCAGTACTCTGGCAAGAGTATATCGATCGTTTACTTTTAGATAAGAATCTCATCCGCCACTACCCTAACCTTATACGCACAGGTAGTATTCATAAAGCACATTTAGATACTTTATTGGAGCTTATCCAAGATGGTGCACTATCGGCAAATGATGCTGATTTATTGAGCTACGGCAGTGTGACCGACGGGATTGAGCCGTCTGTGATGGCCGGATTTTGCTTACAATTGGCTGAGTTTGGAGATCAGGCAAGTTGGACTGCTCTCAACGTAATCTATATGTACTGCTTTGGCAATGAAGGCCGTGTCGAAGGGCTGCGCGACCAACTGAAGTTATTAGTAACAGCCGTTCCGCTGCACAAGGGACAACAGGGAACTGCTATAGATCTACACCACTGGCATGATCTCGCCGGAAAATTATTAAAGGTGCGAGATCCGGACCTCGCGCACTCGCTGACTAATCAGTTAATTGAATCCTGCAAGTACGGTTTTCATCATGGGGACATCTGGACTTGCACTAAACCATTGATGCTGAATCTTATGAAGGACTATGCTGTGGAGCTGTGGCCAGTCTTTGGCGATGCCATCATTCAATCACAAGGCATGGAGAGATATTGGTTGCAACAACTTTTAGATCGAGAGACAGGCTTGGTGAGCAATATGCCAAGCGTACTTTCCATAATCCCAGTTGAAAGCGTTGTTGAATGGTGTGAAATACACCCTGATATTGGCCCTGTCTTCGTTGCAAGGTGTTTGAACATCTTTGAGATAGTTAATGAGATTAAACAGCCGTCAGTTTTGTTTATCGCTTTGCTTGATAGGTTTGGGAATGACAGGCGTGTAGCCATGGAACTTAGTGCCAATTTTGCAACCCGTGGCTGGTCAGGGTCGCTTGTACCCTATCTTGAGTCAGACAAGGCGGCACTAATCCCATTAACTGAACATGAAAGCCCCAATGTTAGAGGCTGGGTTAAAGACCAAGTTGCACATATAGAATTTCAAATAACTGAAGAATCAAAGCGAGATGAAGAGCATGGCTTCGGACTTAATCATTAAGTTTTTAATATGCCATTTAAAATTACAGTGCGAGGTAAATCATCGACTCCACCTCTAATCTTCTAATGTGTTAAATGATGATATCCGATCTTGGCCTTAGCTGACCGTCGCGAACGGCAGCTAATGGCCGAAAGCGGTCACTCGTGAACGGCAGCAATCGGCCAGAAGCCGCCATTCAACTCGATTCGATAATACTCAGCCGACCGTGCATCATGATGCTCACCACCTGCTCCCATGGCGCCGTGCCAGAAGAGCACAGCCCGATCCTGCGACTCAGCTTTTTACCCCGGCGATTGAGCCGATTGAAATGGAAGTCATCTCATGTTCGAACGTAGCAAACTGGTTCCAGAGTTAATGGTCACTGACCTGGGTAGTAGTCTGGACTTTTGGGTTTTTTGCCTGGGACTTGAAGTAGCTTATCAACGCCCAGAAGACGGATTCGCTTACCTCGACTTGAACGGTGCGCAAGTAATGCTTGAGCAGGCTGACCCCGACGCAGGCCAATGGCTAACTGCCCCCCTGACTAAGCCGTTTGGAAGAGGAATCAACCTCCAGATTGACGTTGCGGCTGTCGGCCCGATCATCCAAAAACTTGGTCAAGCTGGATTTCCACTCTATCGAGAATGCAAAGACACCTGGTATCGGGCTAACAATGTAGAAGTCGGTCAGCGCGAATTTATCGTCCAGGATCCCGATGGTTATCTCGTAAGGTTGGTAGAGCGTTTGGGAGAGCGCCCGGTTTGTTCAATCTGAACTCGAATGAAGGCGACCGTCTGTTCAGGAGCGAAAGCAGACGCATCAAGTAACCCGAACCCTTCGTGGCAACAGCTTAACCATTGCCACAAAGAGCCCACGCAACAATCCACCGGGCACCACATTCCCCAGCGCTTGATTCACCGCCAGTTCGCCCAACATCACCACCTGCGCAATCCCTTGCAGCGTCTTGCGTGCTGGGCCTTCGACGGTGCCGATGAAGTTAGCCAGGATCACCGAGGCCGAGCTCAGTGGTTCGGTGGCAGTGTTTCTACAACCCAAACGTAGCCCCCCGCGTGTTCACAAACAGCGAATAAATCGAGTGACTGCTGGCCATGAACAACCGATTGCCTTCGCGCCCGCCGAAGCACAGGTTCGGGCAGCGCTCGGGCAGTGAAATGTGCCCGATGGCCTTGCCTTGCGGGTTGAAAACGCGCACCCCATCGAGTTTTTCCAGGTCGGCTTTCGGATCGCCGTTGCCGCCCCAGCCGCACCACAGGTTGCCGGCTTCGTCGCACTTGATGCCGTCGATCGCGGCGTAGTCCAGGCCTTCGATGTGCTTGCGGCGTTCGCCCAAGGTACCGTCGTCTTTCACGGCAATCGCCCAGATCAGGCGATTGGGTTTGGCGCGGCCTTCGACGACGTAGAGGGTTTTTTCATCGGGGGAAAAGCACAGGCCGTTGGGGCCGTTGAGATCGTCGATCACCCGGGTGACTTTTTTGCTCTCGCCGTCGATGCGGTACACGGCGTGGGGTTGGGTCGGGGTGATTTTGTGGCCTTCGTAGTTGTTGCCGGTCTGGAAGGGCGGGTCGGTGAACCAGATCGAACCGTCGCTTTTGCAGACAACGTCGTTGGGCGAGTTGAAGGGCTTGCCGTCGAAGCTGTCGGCCAGCACGGTGATCGTGCCATTGGCTTCGGTGCGGGTGATGCGCCGGCCTTCGCTGGTGGTAGTCGATCCTTCGCAGACGATCAGCCGCCCCTGGCGATCGCGGCACATGCCGTTGGAGAAGTTCGAGTGGTCGCGGTACACGCTGAAGGTGTCGGTGATTTCGTCCCAGCGCATGATGCGGTTGTTGGGGATGTCGCTGACCAGCAGATAGCGGCCATCACCGACCCAGACCGGCCCTTCGGCCCAGCGCATGCCGGTGGCGAGTTTTTCGACGCTGGCGTTGAAAATCCGCAGCTCCATGAAGCTGTCGTCGAGAACGTGAATCAGCGGGTCGGGGTAGCGTTGACTCAACGGTTCGGCGGCATCAGCGAGTCGGCTCAGGGCGGTGCTGCCGACGGCGGCGAGCGTGGCGGAAACCGCCAGTGACTTTTTCAGGAAGCTGCGGCGGGTGTTGCCTTGCGCTGGGTCAAGGCTGTCAGGCAGGGCGGACAGGGTTGAGTCCATATAGCGATCTCCGTGGTTTTATTTTTGTTTGGGAGACCTAGTAATACATCGTGGTAGGACATCGTACAAGTATCATCTCGCCTGCAGGAAAACTTTCATGTTTGCCGAACCGGTCAGCCGGCGGAGCATTTTCAAAGGCGGCGAAACGCGGGTTCAAAGCGTGGTGATCTGCCCATTGCGATCGCGCTCAAACACCTTGTTGCCCTGCAGTTTTTCCTTCAGCCAACGCTCCGCCTTGCCCAGCGGACGCTGCCGCGCCCATAACAGATCCACACCAATCTGCCAGTCGGTGTGCGGGTACGCCGTGAGTTGCAACTCGACCAATTCGCCTTTGGCCAATTCCCGCTGGATCAACTGCCGGGGCAGGGTGGCCCAGCCGAGTCCGGCGCGGACCATTTCCAGCAACGCCAGATAGTTTTCTGCTTGCCACAACTGCGCGGAGCGCAGGTATTCGCTGCTCGGCAGCTTGCTCGCGTGGGCGCTGAAGGCCAGGCGTCGGTGAACGTGCAGGTCATCGAAGCTGACATCGTCGAGTTGCGCCAGCGGATGGTCGGGGTGGCAGACGTGCAGCATGATCAGTCTGCCCAATTGCTGGAACGCCAGTTCCTTGGGGTAGCCGGGCTGTGAGAAGGCGACACCGAGCACGGCCTCGCCGCTGGTGACCAGTTCGCTGACGTCGCCGTACACCGGGTGGCGGATGATCAGGTCGACGAAGGGGAAGGCCTGCTCGAAGGCTTTCAGCGCCGGCATGATCGGCCCGTAGGGTGTTTCGATGGCCAGCGTCAGGCTCGGCTCGACGCTGTCCGAGAGGCAGTCGGCGTGCGCTTCGAAGGTCATGCAGCGTTCAAGCACAGCTTCGGCCTGGATCAGCAGTTTGTGGCCACTGGCGGTGAGCGCCGGGCTGCGGTTACTGCGATCGAACAGCTCGACGCCGAGGTCGGTTTCGAGGTTGGCAATCGCCGCGCTGATGGTTGACTGGGTCTTGCCGAGTTTGCGCCCGGCGGCGGAGAACGAGCCGCTTTTCACGACCTGGACGAACATCAGCAATTGATCGAGTGAGAAGCGCAAGCGGTGAACTCCCGGATCGAAGAAGGGTGAGCAAGCGCCGATTGTGCCGCCTTATTGCCATCGAAAAAAGCGATGGTTGCTCATTTGTTTCATCGCAACAAACGTTGAACCATGGCCCCGCACTTAACGATCTCTGAGGCGCATTGATCTTCAAACGCGCCTGAGAATGCCCGCGATCTCAACAGATGCCGCACCTTCAGGAGCGTGTGAAATGACCACACAACGCATTCATCCGGTGGACGAGGTTTTGCCGCTGCGACAGTTGTTCACGTTTGGCTTGCAGCATGTTTTGGTGATGTACGCGGGGGCGGTGGCGGTGCCGCTGATCCTGGGCAGCGCGATGGGGCTGACCTCGGCGCAGGTGGTGTTGCTGATCAACGCCAACCTGCTGACCTCCGGCATCGCAACGCTGATTCAGACCTTGGGCTTCTGGAAATTCGGTGCGCGTTTGCCGCTGATTCAGGGCTGCTCGTTTATTGCGCTGGCGCCGATGATCATGATCGGCAAGGAGTTCGGGCTCAGCCAGATTTTCGGCGCGGTGATCGCAGCGGGTTTCATCACCATCGCCCTGGCGCCGGTGTTCAGCCGATTGCTGCGGTTCTTTCCGCCGGTGGTGATTGGCAGCCTGATCACCATCATCGGGATCTCGTTGATGCCGGCGGCGGCAATCTGGCTGGGCGGTGGCAATCCCGACGCGGCGGATTTCGGCAAGCCGGCCAACCTGTTGCTGGGCCTGGCCACGGTCAGCGTGACGCTGGTGATCTATGCCAAATGCAAGGGCTTTGTCGGCAACCTCAGCGTGTTGATCGGCCTGTTCGTCGGCAGCCTGATTGCCGCGGCGTGCGGCATGACTCACTTCAGCCGGGTCAGCGAAGCAGCATGGTTCGAGCTGAGTGCGCCGATGGCTTTCGGGGCGCCGGAATTTGCGCCGGTGCCGATTCTGATCATGACCCTGGCGATGCTGGTGATCATGGCCGAGACCACCGGCAACTGCCTGGCGATCGGCAAGTTGACCGGCAAACCGACCACGCAACAGACCTTGGGCAACGCGTTTCGCGCCGATGGCTTGTCGACCATGCTCGGTGGTTTTTTCAACAGCTTTCCCTACAACGCGTTCACGCAAAACACCGGTTTGATTGCGCTTTCCAACGTCAAGAGCCGCTTCGTCGTGGCCGCTGCCGGGGCAATCATGGTGCTGATGGGGCTGTTCCCGAAACTCGGCGCGCTGATTGCGGCGGTGCCGACACCGGTGCTCGGTGGCTGCGCGATCGTCATGTTCGGCATGACCACGGTCGCCGGTATTCAGGAATTGTCGCGGGTGCAATTCGAGGGCACGCGCAACGGCATTATCGTCGCCGTGTCGGTGAGTGTCGGCGTGTTGCCGATGTCATTCCCGGCGCTGTTCGAACACGTCGGCCCAACGCTGAAACTGGTGCTCGACAGCGGAATTTTCCTCGGGGCGATCACCGCCATCGTGCTCAATGTTCTGCTCAACAATGAAAAAAAATCGACCGAAACCATCGGCGCGACATCGGCTGAACTGGCCGACTGACCTGTTGTTTTTCCACTGCCCAGGAGTTATCCATGAACCAATTCACTCAGCTCGTCCCGGCCGGCGTCAGCGAAATGGATCTGGCGTTGCTGCGCCAGACCATCGCCATGTCCGAGGCGTCGAAACAGCGCGGTCGCCATCCGTTCGCCGCGTTGGTCGCCGACCGGCACGGCAAGGTGATTGTCGAAGCAGGGAATAATTCGATGCCGCCGGAGGGCGACCCGACCCAACACGCGGAGCTGGTCGCGGCGGCTGCGGCGGCCAAACTGCTGACGCCGCAAGAGCTGGAACACTGCACGCTGTTCACCAGCGCCGAACCTTGCTGCATGTGCGCTGGCGCGGTGTACTGGACCGGAATCGGGCGAGTGGTTTACGCCTTGTCGGAGCATGCGTTGTTGGGGCTGACCGGTGACCACCCGGAGAACCCGACGTTCTCCCTGCCGTGCCGCGAGGTATTTGCCAAGGGGCAGCGCAAGGTCAGTGTGTTGGGGCCGATGCTGGAAGGTGAGGCGGCCGAGCCGCATAAAGGGTTTTGGTCGTAACGACGGAGCATTGCAACCCGAGCGCTTGACCTTAAAGGCGACTTCAGGCTTAAAGTCTCCTTTAAGGTCTAGAGCATTTTGGGAGTGCGACATGAGAATCGGCGAACTGGCGAAAATCAGCGGCTTGGCACCGTCACGTATCCGCTTCTACGAGGCCAGTGGTCTGATCAGATCGGTGGCGCGCAAAGCCAATGGCTATCGCGATTACGCCCCCGACACAGAGTGGGTGCTGGAGATCATCACTGGCGCGCAGGCTGCCGGATTTTCCCTCGATGAAATCCGCCAGTTGATGCCGATGAACGCCAATGGCTGGCAGCATGACCAGTTGCTCGGCGGCCTCAAGCAAAAGGTTGCGGAAATCGAAGTCCTGCAGCAACGGCTGGCGCGCAACAAACAACAACTGCTGCAGGTGATCAAGGGCATCGACAGCAAACCCGAGGGCATGGCCTGTGCGGACAATGCGCAGCTGCTGATCAATCGTCTGCGAGAGGAGGGCGCCGCGGGTGCTTCAGGCAAAGGTGCGGGCGCAATGGCGGCGAAGAAAACAACCGCCCGCCGGGCTTCCCAGGCCTGAGGGGCGCAACGGGTTTCAGCGCTCGCCCACCAGCGTCGACAGTGGTTTTGGCGCATACAGCGCACTCTGGAATTCAGGCACGTACTCGTACTTCAACATCTTTCCCAGCCCGAGCGAGCGAAGGTAGTTCGACAAGTCGCCGTCGCCCAGCGTCAGAGTGGCGGACTCGGCGTCACGGCTCGAAGCATGGCTGAGCTCGCGGGAGACAGCGTAGCCATAGGCCAAATGGCCGTGATGATCGAGGTTGGTGAAACTGCTGGTGATCACCTCGACATCGCGGGACAACGTGTCGAGTTTCTTCGTCGTGAAAGTCACGTCCGGCTTGCCGGTCTGACTGTCGGTGATGTGGTAGATCACCGATTGCCCATCCTCCCGGCGGTCGATGCCAGTCAACCATTTCGGCAGGTTGTAACCGACGACACCGCGCACCCGCGCCAGCTCGGTATTGACCGGCAACTTGAGCACATAACCCCAGAAGTCTTGCGACAGCGACTGGCCAATCAGGGTGAACGGGCCCAGATTGGCCTTGCCGGGCCGGTTGGTGACGATCGACACGGCCACCTCGTTATACGCGTCGTTATCGCAATGCTCGTAGGTATAGGCGGTGAACGCGATCAGGCCGCGCCCCGGCCAGACTTGCAGCGGTTGCACGGTTGCCAGTACTTCGGCCGGCATCAGTGCGCGCAGGCGCTCGAGGTCGGCGGTATAAATGGCGGTCACGCGGCTGTTCTGGTAGTAGAAGTTGGGTGAGTACGACTCGAAGCCGATATCGACCCTGGTCTTGTTCAGGCCCTTGAACCAGCTCAGATCAACGCCCGGAACTTCTTTGGCAATCACCGACAACGGCGGGTTGGAGCGAAAACGGTCATAGAGGCCATCCTTGACCACGGGCACTTGATGGCCGCCGATATCGATAACGGCGGTGCCGGTGGGGCTCGGCGGCTCAGGCGTCTGGGCCAACGCAGCGTTGGCCAGTGAGTTGAACAGTAATCCTGTCAGAACGGCGCTTGCGGGTTTCAATGGGGCTTCCTCCGGCTATTGTGATCTACGAGAACTTTCAGTGCGTGCCTACGCCAGCGTGGAGCACGGCCATCACGGCATGCGCCACGGCTTTGGGCGATTGCGGGTTTTGCCCGGTGACCAGCCGGCCATCGGTGATGGCAAAGGCAGTGAATGGCAGCCAGGCTTTGCGGTAGCGAGCCCCTTGGCGTACCAACCGATCCTCAAGGAAAAACGGCACCTGATCTTTCATGCCCGAGAACCGCTCTTCGCGGTCGGAGAAACCGGTTATGTTTTTGCCCTTGATGATCAACTGGCCTTGCTCATCCTTGAGATCCAGCAGACCGGCCACGCCATGGCACACCGCCGCGACGATGCCGCCGCGGTTGTAGATCGTTTCAGCGACGCGGCGCAGGTCCGGGTTGTCGGGAAAGTCCCACATGACGCCATGGCCGCCGGTGAAATAGATGGCGCTGAACCGCGACGGGTCGACTTCGCTGATCGGCAGTGTGTTGGCCAGTCGGGCGCGAAAGGCCGGTGACTGCAGATGCTCGCGGGCACCCTTGTCCATGTAGAACCAGCCGAGGCTGCGTTCATCCAGCGGCACCGCGCCGCCTTTCGGGCTGGCAAACACCGTCGCATAGCCGGCCGCTTCCACGACATCGGTGAAGTGGGTCAACTCCGTCAGCCACAACCCAGTGGTATCGGTTCGCGAGGGATAGCTTGCGTGATTGGTCATGATCACCAGGATCTGGCGATCGCTGCTGACAGCCGATTGAGCGTTTGCAAATGTCATGAACGCACCACCTATCGATACCAGCGCAGAGGAAACAAGGGTTTTCAGCATCATCGGGATATCTTCAAATCGAGCAGGTCGGCGCATGCTCACCTTAAACTTCACTTTAAGGTCAATAGCCGTTTTGCATGTGGTGCGATCATTCTCCATGCGTCCAGAAAAAGCCGTTGACCTTAAAGTTGACTTCAAGCTTATGCTGGCCTCATTCCCAGTTGAGGACTTGCTCCATGAACGTGTTCGACACGCTGCTCCTGCCCAACGGTTCGACCATCAGGAACCGCATTGCCAAAGCCGCGATGGAAGAAAACATGGCGGACGCCGACCAGGCGCCTTCGGTCGAACTGATGCGTCTGTATCAGGCGTGGGCCGACGGTGGTGCCGGGCTGATCATCACCGGCAACGTGATGGTCGACGGGCGCGCCATGACCGGGCCCGGTGGCGTGGTGTTGCAGGATGACCAGCAGTTGGACAAGTTCAAACGCTGGGCGCACATCGGGCGATCCGGCGGTGCGCAGTTCTGGTTGCAGATCAATCATCCGGGGCGTCAGATGCAGTCCAGCCTTGGGCAGAAAACCTGGGCGCCGTCACCGGTAGCGCTTGAGCTGGGCACACTGTCCAAGCGTTTCGCTACGCCTCACGCGATGACCCCAAGCGTAATCAACGAGGTCATTCAGCGCTTCGCCAACACGGCACGGCTCGGCGAGCAGGCTGGGTTCACCGGGGTGGAAATCCACGCCGCCCATGGCTATCTGTTGAGCCAGTTTTTGTCGCCGCTGACCAATCAGCGGACGGACGAGTGGGGCGGCTCTCTGGAGAATCGCGCACGCCTGCTGCTGGAAATCGTCAAGGCTGTGAGAGCCATGGTTTCGGCCGAATTCGCGGTTGCGGTCAAACTCAACTCCGCCGATTTTCAGCGCGGCGGCTTCACCGCCGAGGATGCGAAAAAGGTGGTTGCACTGCTCAACGACTCAGGTGTGGATCTGGTGGAACTGTCCGGTGGCAGTTACGAAGCGCCGGCCATGCAGGGCGAGGCGCGCGATGGCCGGACCTTGGCCCGCGAAGCTTATTTCGTTGAGTTTGCCCGCGATATACAGACCGTCGCGAACATGCCGGTGATGGTCACCGGTGGCATCCGTCGCCGTGCAGTGGCCGAAAGCGTTGTGCAGAGCGGTGTCGACATGGTCGGTATCGGCACGGCGCTGGCCATCGATCCGCAGTTGCCGCGTGACTGGCTGGCAGGCAAGGACAATGCTCCCCAACTGCCGCCAATCACCTGGAAAAACAAAGCGATCGCCGCCCTGGCGAACATGGCGGTGGTGAAGTTTCAGCTGCGTCGACTCAGCCGGGCAAAAAAGCCTGATCCGACCGTGTCACCTTTACGCGCGCTGATTTTGCAGCAGATCGGTATGGCGTTTCGCACGCGGCAATATCGGCGCTGGGTAGAAAAACATTCAATGTGAGCCTGGTCGTTCGAACGCAGGTGGCGGCCATGCGTCGGTTCGCCTCGCAACAAACCCAACGCAGTGGAACCCTAATGGCCGGGCGCGCACGCAACGCTAGGTTGCGACCCATAAAAACGCGGAGGGATTCCAGATGTCAGTGCATCCAATTCTGTTCATGGGCGGTTCCGGCGCCATCGGTCACCGCTCGGCCAAAGCCTTGCGCGCGGCCCATCCCGACGTGCCGCTGCTGATCGGCGGCCGCGATCTGGCCAAGGCACAGCAAACCGCCGAAGAAATGGGCGGGGCCGAGGGTGTGGTCATTGACCCGGCTGCGGAAGATCTCGGATTGGGCGATCGCCCGGTCAGCGCCGTGGCGGTTTTTTACATGGATCACACGCTGGCGGGGCTGCGGTTTGCGCAGAAATGCAGGGTGCCGCACCTGAGCATTTCCTCTGGCGTATTCGAAATGGCGCCGCAAATCGCCCGCTACATCCATGGCCCGAACGCGTCGCCGATCGTACTCGGTTACGAGTGGATGGTCGGCGCCACAACCGTGGCGACGTTGCAACTTGCCAAGGCGTTTGCGCAGGTTCGCGATATCCGCATCGACGCTTTGGTCGACGAACAGGACGGCGGCGGGCCGACCGTGGCCGCTGACTTCGAACATCTGAACAGAATGCTACCCGCCGCGCTGACCCGACGCGAGGGTGCGTATGTCTGGCGTGAGGGCGAGGAGGCGAACGTCAGCTTCCGCGCGCTGGACGGTACGGCCATGCAGGCCAACGGTTTTTCGTCGATCGACGTCGCCGGTCTGGCAGCCGCTACCGACGCACCCAACGTTCAGTTCAATCTCGCCAGCGGCGTCAGCTCTTCCCGACGCGCGGGCAAGCCAATGTCGACGGAAATTCTCATCGAAATGGCCGGGGAAGGGCGCGACGGGCAAGCGCTGCATACCCGTCATGCACTCGTTCACCCGGCCGGCGCCGCAGCGCTGACGGGGTTGAGCGTCGCCATGCTGCTGGAGCGGCTGATCGGGCTCGACGGCTCAGCGCCCACTGCGCCAGGTCTGTACTTTCCTTATCAGTTGCTGGATGCCGCCCAATATCTGCAGCGTCTGGGTGAAGAGGGGGGGGAGTTGCTGGAGCTGAAGCGAGAATAAGTTGGCGTCGCCGTTCTTTGCATGCGGGCGGCAAGTGCCGCTCAAGCCGGCCATCGCCAGCAGGCTGGCTCCCACAGGGGATTCGTGTCGATGACGAATCCGATGCGGTAGCCAGCCTGCTGCTTTCTTATGCCACCGCAGCCGCAGCCGCCCGGGACCGCCAGACAAACCCCAACACCATCAACAACCCCAGCCCCGCCATCGCCGCGCCGGCCAGGGAGATCGCCGGATAACCCAACTCGGCATTGATAACCGCGCCGCCGAGCGCCGCGCCGATTGCGTTGCCGAAGTTAAAGGCGCCGATGTTGACCGCCGAGGCGAGGTTGGGTGCGTCTTTGGCGGCTTCCATCACGCGCATTTGCAGCGGTGGCACCAGAGCGAAGCTGGCGATGCCCCAGATCAGAATGGCGACTGCGGCCGGCAGCGGCCAGCGCATCAGCACGGTGAACGCCAGCAGGACGACAATCAGCGCGCTCAGCGAAACGATCAGGGTGCGATCGATCGAGCGGTCCGCAGCCTTGCCGCCCCACATGTTGCCCAAGGTCAGGCCCACTCCGAACAGCACCAGCATCGCGGTGATGTAAGCGGTGGAGGCGTGGGTTTCGCTGCTGAGGATCGGCGCGATGTAAGTGAACACGGTGAACATCGCGCTCGAACCGACCACGGTCAGGGCCAGCGCGCCAAGCACCGGGCCACGGCCCAGCACGCGAATTTCCGCCAGTGCTCCGGCGCCTTTTGGTGCCGGCAGGTTGGGCAGGGCGAACCACAGCGCGGCCATGGTGATCACGCCGAGGCCGGTAATGCCCCAGAACGCGGTGCGCCAGCCGAACATTTCACCGAACCATGCGGCCAGCGGCACGCCGCCGATGGTTGCCAGGGTCAGGCCCATGAACATCGCCGCTACCGCGCCGGCACGTTTTTGCGGGGCGACCACGCTGGCGGCGACGACCGAGCCGACCCCAAAAAATGCGCCGTGATTGAGTGAAGTCACCACCCTGGCGACCATCAGGCTGTAGTAGTCGGTAGCCAGCGCCGACATCAGATTGCCGAGAGTGAAAATCGCCATGAGCCCGATCAGCAGATAGCGCCGTGGAATCTTGCCCGTGGTCAGGGTCATCAGCGGTGCACCGAGCAGAACGCCCAGCGCATAAGCACTGACCAGCAGCCCTGCGGCCGGAATGGAAGCGCCGAGATCGGCAGCGATGCCCGGCAACATGCCCATGGGCGCGAACTCGGTGACGCCGATGCCAAAGGCACCAATGGCGAGTGCAACAAGGGGTGGATTGATACGCATGGAAAATCTCCTCATCTATGCCGCCAATGCTACGATGCGAGCGTTTGCGGCGGTAGACCGCGATTTTGGCAATCACCTTTGCGCAGGAATCACAAATGGACGTCGGTGGTCGATCAGGTGAAATGGACGTGTTCGTCACGGTGGCGCGCGAAGGCAGTCTGTCGGCCGCTGCGCGCGCATTGGGGCTGACACCGTCGGCAGTCAGCCGGATCATCGCGCGCACCGAGCAGCGTCTTGGCACGCGCCTGCTCTTGCGCACCACTCGGGCGCTCACGTTTACTGCCGAAGGCGAGGCGTTTCTGCGTGGCGCCCGGCGCATTCTGGCCGACATGGCCGAGGTCGAAGAGGCCATCGCCGATCAGGGCGTGCCGCGAGGCCGCTTGCGGGTCAGCGCCGCCCTCGTGCATGGGCGGCTGGCGATCGTACCGTTGGTTGCCGCCTTCAGCGCGCGTTACCCGAACATCGTGGTCGACCTTACCCTGGGCGATGAAGTCGTCGACATTCTCGGTGGCCAGGCCGACGTCGCGGTGCGTTTCGGGCATTTGCCGGACAGCCCATTGACCGCGCGCAGACTCGGCGTCACCGGTCAGGTGGTGGTGGCTTCGCCCGAATATCTTGAGCGCCACGGCACCCCGCAGGAACCGGAGGACTTGCTGCGGCACAACTGCCTGCGCTTCAACTTTCGCCGCGCCGAACCCAACTGGCCGTTCATTCGCGACGGCCAGGTGTTTTCCTTGAAGGTCAGCGGCAGCATCGAATGCAACAGCGGCGAAGCATTGGCGCAGCTCGCGCGGGGCGGCGCCGGTATCGCGCGGATCGGCGAGTTCAGCGTGAAAGAGGATCTGCAGCGTGGCGAGTTGATTTCATTGTTGGAAACCTGGAATCCGGGCGATGACGAGCCGATCCATGCGGTGTTCGTCGGCGGTCCGGCGATGCCAGCGCGAGTGCGTTTGTTCGTCGATTTTCTGCTGGAGCATTACCGGATGTGAGCACCGGTATGTGCGGACGATGGCCGGGCATCCAGTCGGGTTTGCCAGCGATCTGCGCGGGCACGCTCGACCAGAAAATCCACGAATGCCCGGGTCTTGGCCGGCAATAATTTCTGGCTGGAGAAATACAGGTAGATCTGCCCGGCGTCGACATGCCAGTCCGGCAAAACCCTCTCCAGCGTGCCGTCCTGCAGGTACGGCAACACATCCGGCACCGCCAGCAGCGCGACGCCCAAGCCCAGATGCGCGCACTGACACAACGCCTGCGGATCATTGACCAGCAAGCGTGGAGTGATCTCCAGTGGCGCGCGTTGCCCGTCGGGGCCCTGCAGCATCCAGCTGCGAATCTTGCCTGTCTGCACAGAGCGCATGGCCAGGTGATCGAGGGTCGGCAGTTGTTCCGGGCGCTCGATATGCCCGTGAACTGCCAGATATTGGCGCAACGCCACGAGGATCAGATGGGCCGGAGCGACGGCTCTGGCGACCACGCCCTGGGCCAGTTCGATGCCACCACCGATAGCTGCATCGAACCCTTCGGCAATGAGATCGACCTGCCGGTTGTCGACGTGCCATTCGGGAATCACCGCAGGATATAGCTCGAGAAAATCGGGCATCAGCGGCAGCAGAAAATCTTTGGCAAACCCCGGCGCCGCGCTCAGACGCAGAACGCCGGAAGGCGCTCCCACATTGCCAGCAACATCGGCAATCGCGGCTTGCACGCTGTCCAGTCCCGAAACGACATTGGCCAGAAAGCGCTCGCCCGCTTCCGTGAGGGTGAGTTTGCGGGTGCTGCGCTGAAACAGACGCACCCCCAGATTGCTTTCCAGTTGCGCGACATTACGGCTGACCGCGGCAGGACTCAGGCCCAGGCGTCGGGCAGCGGCGGAGAAGCTGCCGGACTCGGCGCTGCGAACGAACGACAGCAGATTGCCCAGCGTTTCCATACTTAAACCTTCAAGCATTGATTGAAAGTGATTCTAGTCAGCTCCCACTACTTGTGGAAGGTCAAAAAGCGTCTCATAGCCTCATCAACTTCACACATCAATACGAGGCTTCAACATGCACACGATCAGCATTATTGGCACCGGCGCCATCGGCTCGGCCATCGCACGATTGCTCGTCAACGCCGGTCTGCCGGTCAACATCGCCAACAGCCGTGGGCCGCAGAGCCTGACCGACCTGGCCAACGAGTTGGGGCCGCTGGCGCGGCCGGTGACAGCGCAGGAAGCCAGCCGGGCGGATATGGTTTTCCTCGCGGTGAACTGGACGAAAATCCCTGAGGCGGTTCGCGATCTGGGGTCATGGGACGGGCGCATTGTGATCGACACCAACAACCCGATCGAAGCGCCGCTGTTTCAGCCGGTCGATCTGCACGGCGTACCGTCCTCGCAAGTGATTGCGCAGCTACTGCCCGGCGCACACGTCGTCAAAGCCTTCAATCATCTGTTGGCGGCTTTGCTGAGTAACCCGGCCGCCGAAGGCGGCAAACGGGTACTGTTTTACTCTGGTGAACACGCTGCCAGCAAAGAGCGCGTCGCGGCGCTGATCGCCGACCTTGGCTTTTACGGCATCGATCTGGGCGGCGTGCAGCAGGGCCAACTGGCGCAGTTCCCCGGTGGCCCGTTACCGGCGCTGAATCTGGTCAAGCATGGCTGACGACAAGCCCGGGAAACCGGGCTTTTTTACGCCCAGATTGCGGTCTCGGTATTGATTTCGGCGACCAGCGTGGCGTTGAACTGCCTTTGCCGATGCAAGTCATCACGCATCTTGGTGAAGTTGAATCTTTTTGCGCCCAGCTCTTTCAGTACAAGGCCTGAAACCCGGTAAATGCCGCAGTCGGAACAGTCGACGAGCTGGCCGCCATGGGCCTCGTCGGTTTTCTGTGCGTTGAGTCCGCATAGGTAGCATTTCATGGTTGCTCTCCCGGTTTTGTGATGTTCAGGAGATCGTCCGGCCAAGACAGAAGTTTCATCAGCAAGCCCCAGATCGGGAATGGATTCGGATCTGCTGCACGGGCCGATTCAGCTTGGCAGATCACGGCTATCCGCCTTATGCAGGATTTTTTGAACGCTGATTTGATCGCGCAACCCAATGCATACCAGTCATTGGAGGAGTGCGCCATGAACGAGGCAACGAGTTACTTTTCGATAGCGGTCGCGGTGATCATTCTGCTGGTCGACCTGTGGGCGATTGTCAGTGTGTTTCGCAGCGAGAAAAGCGTTGGCACCAAAGCCGCATGGGCCATCGGCCTGATCGTGTTCCCGGTGTTGGGCCTGATCGTCTGGGGCATCGCCGGCCCGCGCGGGGTCAAGGAGGGGCCGTCATCGCCGGAACACAGCAAGGGCTGAACGGCACACCTGCAACACCCGTCGAAGGGCGGGTGTTGTTTTTTCAGCGTTTGCAACGGTCAGCTTCGCGAGCGTCTGCGCAACTGCATGAAGGCCTGATACGCCTCGGTGCGCTTGGCGTCGGCCACAGCCTTGGCCTGGTTGAAATGCTCCCACATCGCCGCATTGCGACTGCTCTCATCGAACAGTCGGTAGGCGATTTCCTCAAGGCGGTCCGCTTCGTAAAACAAGGCGTTGATCCGCGCCGGTTCGTCGTCCTCATCCTCAGTTGAAAAGCCAGCCGATGACGTCGTTGAAGTCATGATGAAGCCTCCGTCCACACCAAAGCGGTAGTCTCGCGCCATTTAACCTCGGTGATGCCAAACCGTTCTGCCTGCGGTTTCGAAATGACCTTCAGCGGTGGTCTCCCTGGTTTGGGAATCGGCGCAATACCCGCGTCACAACTCGCCCAATGCCACGCATCCGCGTTGCTCATGTTTTTGGCGCGGATGACAAACGACCGGGGTTGACCGTGAAGCAAGTATTCAATGGTGAAAATATCCGTACGACTCATGAGTTCCTCCTTAGGCTCATAGCCAAAGGAGTCGGGGGGCGTGGAAAAAATTCCAACGAGTTTACCGGTGGTCCGTGGAAGAAGATCAAAAGCCCCTCATCGGAACGCCGCCCGCCTAGCCCTCTCCCGGAGGGAGAGGGGACTGATCGCGGGGAATGCGAGAGCTACGGCAACGCGCAATACCGAGTCGTACGCAATCGCGAAACCCACCTCGATCGGCTCCCTCTCCTGGGGGAGAGGGCTGGGGTGAGGGGGTGAATCACCGCGAAACTAAAGTAGGGCATCCATCGTCATGTCGCCAAAAAACCCGACCATTAATCAGCCCACCCCAAACCCCGATGAAACCTTGCCGCCCACCCGCACCTCAACCCATAAACCCACCACCCAACGGGAGAAGACAATGAAAGCCATCGTCTTTCACGGTATCGGCGACATACGCTTGGACGACGTTCCGGACCCGACAATCCAGGCCCCGACCGACGCCATCGTCAGGCTCACCGCCTCAGCCATCTGCGGCACCGATTTGCACTTCATCCGCGGCAGCGCCCCCGACATGGAACCCGGCACCATCCTCGGCCACGAAGGCGTGGGCATCGTCGAAGCCCTGGGCAGTGACGTGCGCAATCTAAAGGTCGGCGACCGCGTGCTGATCCCGTCGACCATTGCCTGCGGCAACTGCGCCTACTGCCGTGCCGGTTATTTCGCCCAGTGCGACGTCGCCAACCCCAACGGCAAAACTGCCGGCACATCGTTCTTTGGCGGGCCGAAAACCACCGGCCCGTTCCACGGCCTGCAAGCCGAAAAAGCGCGTATTCCGTTCGCCAACATCGGTCTGATCAAACTCCCCGATGCCATCAGCGACGACCAGGCCATCGCCATGTCGGATATCTGGCCCACCGCCTGGTTTGGTGCGGAGATGGCCGAAATCAAAGACGGCGATACCGTCGCCGTGTTCGGCTGCGGCCCGGTCGGGCTGTTCGCTATCGTTAGCGCCAAACTGATGGGCGCTGGCCGCGTGTTCGCCATCGATGGCCTCGAAGATCGTCTTGCTCGGGCGCAGGCATTGGGCGCTGAGTGCATCAATTTCGAACAGGAAGACCCGCTTGAAACCATCGCCCGCCTGACCGGCGAGATTGGCGTGGATTGCGCCATCGATGCGGTCGGCATCGACGCTAATCACGCCCACCATGGCGCTCACGAACCGGCGCAATGGCAGCCGGGCGATGAGCCCTCGCAAGCCCTGCAATGGGCGGTGCAGGCGGTGGCCAAGGCCGGCACTGTGTCGATCATCGGCGTGTACCCGGCCGGGTTCGACAGCTTCCCGATCGGCGCGGCGATGAACAAGAACCTGCGCCTGAACATGGGCAACTGTCACCACCGCAAGTACATTCCCAAGCTGATCGAAATGACCTTGGCCGGTCGCGTCGACCCGGCCAAAGTCATCACACAGGACGAACCGCTGACCGATGCGATATCGGCGTTCAAGGCGTTCGATAAACATCAGCACGGCTGGATCAAGGTCAAGCTTGAACCCGGTGCCGATAGCGCCACCACCGCCGAACCGGCGACGGCGTAATCAACCTGTTCCCCAACCCCGTCAGGAGACACCCATGAAAACCCTCTGCGTATGCCTCGGTTTCTGCTCGATGTTGCTGCTGCAAGGCTGCTTCGAAGGCTCGAACGATGCGCCCAACAAGGAAGGCGACAAGAGCAAGGCTTCGTTGCAGATACAGCAAGGCGAGTCGGCCGAAGAGAAAAAGTAATCGCGCTTTTGCTCACGCGATTCGCCGCAAAAAGCCAGGAATTTACCTGGGCAGTTTGTGCTGTCCAGGCATTTTCCGCGGGCGAATGACGGCAGCAGTGAGGGATGTACCGTTGGCTCCGTCGCTGCGCTGAAAAAAGGAATTATTTTAACCGGCGGCGACTCTCTCGTTTATGAGCATGCATTTGATGAGGGGAGCTGCCATGACGCTGATCGACATCCCGATCAAGAAGTCTTCACAGAGGGCCGTGTTGCAACCGGTCTCTTATCACGATCTTTATGATCGGCTGTTGGCGGAAGATTCTGCGGTTGACCGGATTGCCTACGATCTGCTTCGCCAACAATTGCAGCTGGCCGCCGAGCTGCCGCTGGATCTGCCATCGGAGCCTGAGGCATTGGCGCAATGGTCGGAGGCGCACTGTGCCGATGTCGCGGCGCTATATGCGGAGTACCTGTCAGCGCGTCAGCAGGGTGCGGACCGGCGCTATTTTCGCAACAAGTCCCACGCGCTGTATTTCCTTCAGCATGTGGCGCCAACCAAAGAGGTCGACGGCGCCTGGCTGGCGGGCATTCCTGCGCACTGGCAGGACCAGCGTTTCGACTACCTGCTCGATACCTATCTCGAGGAGTTGGGCGACGGCCTCCCACGGCAGAACCATGTGGTGATCTACCGCAAGCTGCTGGCTGAACACGATTGCGCTGACCTGCAAGGTCTGGCCGATGAGTACTTTCTGCAGGGCGCCTTGCAACTGGCGCTGGGGCGTTTCGGCGATGAGTTTCTGCCGGAAGTCATCGGCTACAACCTTGGCTACGAACAGCCACCTCTGCACCTGTTGATCAGCTCGTACGAACTGGCCGAGCTGGGCATCGACCCGCAATATTTCCGCCTGCACGTGACCATCGATAATGCCAGCACCGGCCATGCGCGCAAGGCCGTGCAGGCGCTGTTGCGGCTGATCCCGGCAGGCCCGGAGCGCGACAATTTTTACCGGCGCATGACCGTCGGTTATCGCCTGAACGATCTGGGCAAGGGCTCGACGGCGGTCATTCAGGAGTTCGATCTGCAGCGCGCGGTGGTGTCGATGCTCGAACGCAAGGCAATCTTCGGCCAGCACATGCATTCCGACTATTGCCGGATCGAAGACCGCACCATCAACCAGTGGCTGGCGGCGCCGGGGCAGATGGCCGATTTCCTCGCGGCGCTGGAGCGCAAGAGTTGGATCAAGCGTGGCCAACCGGTTGAGCAAAGCCGTTTCTGGCGCCTGATCGAGGGCAGCGAAGCGGTGATGTTCGGGGTATTCAACGGTTACGAAAAACAATTGCTCAGCGACTGGATTACCGGTGACTGCCCGGACAACGCGCACCGGCCCTATGTCGCGCGCCGAGGCGCAGCAGCCGATGAACAAATCGAAATCGCTGATACCGAGCAGCGCACGCTGGAGAAGAGCCTGGAAAATCTGCCGCCTGTGGAACAGATGCACAAGCTGCAACCCTGGCTGCAACCGCAGCGGCACTGGCGTCCGGCCGGGCTGTTTGCGACCCGGCGTTTTATTCAATTGCGTGACCGTTTGCGTTGACCACAGGAGGCTGCATGTCGCTACAGGAAACTTCGGATCGAACGCTATTCGAATTGGGTAAACGCTTGCAGGACAGCGGTTATCGATTTATCACTCCGACACCGCTGACCCACGAACGGGTCTGTCAACGCTTCGCCAGCCCGCTGGCCAAGGACCTGCGCGATGTATTCGGGTGGTCAATGCCGTTTGCCAGCGAGCTGTTATCAGCGGATGAGCTGGGCAAGCTCGAGCAGGCGGGCATCATCGAGCAGCAAGGTTCGCTGTGGCGCAGCAACGTGCGCTGGTCGACGCTCAATGACCGCTTGTTTGTGCATTCGGCTTTTCCCACCACCGCCAACGATGCGGTGTTTTTCGGCCCCGATACCTATCGCTTCGCCCGCGCCATCCAGGCGCAGCTACAGCAACGCTTCGCTCCGATCAAACGTGCGGTGGACATTGGCTGCGGCAGCGGGGCAGGCGCGGTGATCATTGCCCGGGCGCGGCGCGAGGCTGAAGTGCTGGCCGTCGATATCAATCCGCAGGCGCTGCGCATGACCGCGGTCAACGCGGAACTCGCCGGGGCTGATAACGTCTCGGCGTACCACAGCGATCTGCTGGCCAGCGTTGAGGGCGAGTTCGATCTGATCATCGCCAATCCGCCGTACATGAACGATCAGCATCAGCGTGCCTATCGCCACGGTGGCGGGGCGCTGGGCGAAGGCCTGTCAGTGCGTATCGTGCGCGAAGCACTGCCGCGTCTGGCGCTCGGCGGGACGTTGCTGGTCTACACCGGCGTGGCGATTCAGGTCGGGCAGGATCCTTTCCTCGAAGCGATCAAACCGCTGGTGGCCGGTGGCAGGTATGCGTGGACTTATGAAGAGCTTGACCCGGACGTGTTCGGTGAAGAACTGGTCAAACCCGAATACGCCCTCGCCGAGCGCATCGCTGTGGTGGCGTTGACGGTAACCCGCGAGCAGTGACGCTTTATCGCGCCACCGCTCGCCGGAAGCTGGCTAGCGGTGGCGTCCGCGTGATCGATTGATCGCCAGGAGGCAGCCACCGACCAGCATCGCGGCGCCAGCCACCAGCAGCGGTGAGGGTCTTGTCGGCTGGCGCCAGCCGCCCTCGACGCGCCGCTCGCCGCTAGGGGGTGTGAACAAATTCCCCGACGACGTTTCAATGGCCGGACTGCGCTGGATGCCCCGGCGGGTCAGCCAGCCCGACAACTGCGAAAACCCCGGCAGCAGAAAGTGCGCCACGCGAGCGAGGGTTGCCGCACTGCCGACCGTCACCTGCGGTTTTGGCTTGAGCGCGCAATTGACCATTGCGCTCGCCACTTGCTGCGGATCATAAATCGGCGGTGGCGGCTTCAGCGCATGGCCGGTGTAGTTGGCGCCGTCGCGAAACCCCGGGGTATCGATGACTGCCGGATAGATGTTGCAGACATGAATATCCGGCTGGCCGACCAGTTCGCCGCGCAGGGCTTCGGTGAGACCGATCAAGCCATATTTGCTCGCCGAATACGCCGCCGCATACGGCTGCGCCACCCAACTGCCGAGCGACAGTGTGTTGATCAGAATCCCCTGTTGCTGCGCCTTGAAATAAGGCCACACGACGTAGGCGCCGCGCAGATAACCAAGCAGGTCGGTCTGCAGAACCTGTTCATGTACTTTCAGCGGCGTCTGCGCAAAATCGCCCACCGCCCCAACACCGGCATTGTTGATCCAGATATCGATACGGCCATTGCCAAATTCCGCCGCCTGCTCGGCCAGTTGTTGCATTTGCTCGTTGGAGGTGACATCGGTGCGCACCGCCAGCGCTTGTGCACCCCGCGCTGCGCACTCATCAACCACCTCGGCCAGCGCCTCGCCGTCACGCGCGGCCAGCACCAGCCGTGCATGCTCGTCGGCAAACGCATGCGCGGTCGCCCGGCCAATGCCGCTGGAGGCACCGGTGATGACCACCAGTTTGCCCGCCAGGCGCGGGCTGGCCACCGATTGCCTGGGCGAGGTCGTTTCAGGCGCCGGTGAAGGCGGGGCTTGCGTCACGCTTTCCGCTTCGTAGGGCACCGACTCAACCGCCAGGCGCAACCCGTCGTTCATCACCAGCGTCAGCGCTTCGATCCGTCCGACGACCCGGTCGGGATAGATCGGCTCGCCGTTGGGATCGAGCATGTCGTAGACAAACGTCTGGCCTTCGAGCCAACCGACCGCAGTCTGCAGTTCGGGGCCGAGGTAATACTTGCCGTCAAGGAAAAAGCCAGGAAACTGCGGCGCGCGCTCGACGCTGTCAATGCGATAGCGCTCACCCGGCTTCATACCGGTTTCAGGGGCGATCATAGGGAATTCCTCCTCCGTTGGTTCTGCGATAGAGAACGCTGGTGAACGCAGGGTTCCATGCAAAAGAGGAGCGGGCGCTGAATGACGATTATCCGGCGATCTCGCAGCTCCACAGCTCAATGAACGGTTGCGCGCTGGTCGGGGCGCCGACCCATTGACTCATCGATTGGCAGTCGCCCTCGAAGCACAACTGATAATCGCCCGCCTCAGGTGCGCGCCCCAGTTTCAGTGGTTGTTGGGGCGGCAAGCGGCGCTGGAAGTGCCAACTGCCGTTGTCCAGTCGTGCGTCATCGGGGATGTCCATGCCGGCACCGTTGCCGCGTACCCGCGCTTCTTGCAGCATCAGGCCTTCGGCGCTGACGCGGTAATCTTCTTCCCAGCGAATCTTCTCGATGCTGTGATTCCACGCCAGGGTGAAATGGCTCACCGGCAGTTGCGCCCAGAGGCTGCCGGCCAGCCCCAGGCACAAACCGATCATGCCGCCGCCAGCCCGGCGCGGCGGGATCGCCAGACGTGTTGGAACAGCACCAGAATGCCGAGGACGAAGCCGATCTCATCGGTCAGCGGCAGCGCGACGATCAGCAAAGCCCCCGCAGCGAAACTGAGCAAACGCTCCCACACTGCCATTTTGCGTTGCAGGAAACCCGTAGACGCGACACCCCACAGGCCGACCGCCAGAACGGTTTTCAGCAGCATGTAAGCGCTCATCCACAGATTGTCGCCTTGCAGCATCAACGCCGGGTTATAGACCGCCATGAACGGAATAATGAAACCGGCCAGCGCAATGCGCACCGCCCACAGGCTGATCTTGAAGCCGCTTTCCTTGGCGATTGGCGCAGCGGCAAAGCAGGCGAGCGCCACCGGTGGAGTGAGGTCGGCGAGGATGCCGAAATAGAACACGAACATATGCGACACAATCAGCGGCACACCCAGTTCCAGCAGCGCCGGGGCGGCAATCGAACTGGTGATGATGTAGTTGGGAATGGTCGGAATGCCCATGCCCAGCACCAGGCAGGTGATCATCGTCAGGATCAGCGACAGCAACAGGTTGTCGCGGCCGATGGCCAGAATGTAGCCGGCAAACGTCGACGCGACGCCAGTGAGCGAAACGATGCCGATGATCACCCCGACCAGCGCGCAGGCAATGCCCACCGGCACCGCGTGGCGTGCACCTTCGACCAATGCGTGCAGGCAGATCAGCAGGGTCTCCCGACCGCCCTTGATCAATGCGCAGACCAGCAACAGCACCGCCACGACGGCGAAAATCACCGCGATCCCCAGCTGAAAAAAGCCTGTGCACAGCACACCCAATGCGATCCAGAACGCACAACGCAGACCGAAGCTGTGCACCCTGAAAATGATCGCCGAGCCGAGAATCACAATCGCCGTCAAGGCCAGGCCGACCATCCCGGAAAACAGCGGCGTGCGCCCGGAAAACAACAGGTAAACCAGGACCAGCAGCGGGATCAGCAGGTACCAGCGCTCCTTGACCGCGCCGAACGCGCTGGGGCATTGCTCTTTGGGCAAGCCCTGCAGGTTGGAGCGTTTGGCTTCCAGATGGACCATCCAGAACACCGAACCGAAATACAGGATGGCCGGGATCAAGGCGGCCTTGGCGATTTCCACGAACGGCACGTTGATGGTTTCCGCCATGATGAACGCCACCGCGCCCATCACTGGCGGCATGATCTGGCTGCCCATGCTGGACGTGGCTTCGACGCCGCCGGCGAACGCCGCCCGGTAGCCGAAGCGTTTCATCAGCGGAATGGTGAATTGCCCGGTGGTCACCACGTTGGCGATCCCCGAACCGGTGATAGTTCCCATCAACGCCGACGAGGCCACAGCGACCTTGGCCGGCCCGCCCAGCTTGTGGCCGAACAGGCCCATGGCGAAATCGGTGAACAGCTTGATCATCCCGGCCTGTTCGAGAAACGCGCCAAACAGGATGAACAGAAAGATGTAGGTGGCCGACACGTAGGTCGGGGTGCCGTACAACCCTTCGGTGCCGAACGACAATTGATTGATGATCTGGTCGACGCCGTAGCCGCGGTGGGCCAGTTCGCCGGGCAGGTACTCCCCGAACAGGCCATAGACGAGGAACAAGCCACAGATGATCGGCAGCGCAATGCCCATTACCCGCCGCGCGGCTTCGAAGACCAGTGCAATCAGCACCACGCCAACGAGCATGTCGGTCGGCGTCAGGTCGCCGGAACGCTGGATCAGATCCGCTTCGAACACCCACTGATACAGCGCGGCGCCGATGCCTGCCAGGCTGAGGAGCCAGGCCAGTGGTTGCCAGGGGCGGCTCTGGCCGTAAGCCGGGTAGCTGAGAAAGACCACCCACAACAGGAAGCCGACGTGCACCGCGCGCAGCACCTGACTGGAGATCGGGGCAAAGGCTGCGGTGATGATCTGGAATATCGAAAACAGCAGCGCTACGTAAAACAGCGCTTTTGGCCAGTCCCGCGGGTTCGCGGAAATGCCGTGATGCTCATCGCTCATTGGCGGCTGCCTCATGACTACGCTGGAAGAAGCCAGTGGCGACGCTCGAATCGCCACTGGCCTTGGGGCGGTTACAACGCGCCTTTTTCCTGGTAGTAGCGCTCGGCACCGGGGTGCAGATTGATCGGCAGGTTTTTCGCCGCCGTCTCCAGCTTGATGTCCTTGGCGGCCGAATGAGAATTGCCCAGGCGCGGCAGGTTCTCGAACAGCAGTCGGGTCATTTGGTAAACGACCTCGTCGGGCAGGTCGGCGCGTGTCACCAGGATGTTGGTGATTGCCACGGTCGGCACGGCTTCGGCCTGACCGTCATAGGTGTTGGGCGGAATCATCGCGCTCTGATACGCCGGGTTGCCGATTTTGCTGACCACGTCAGGCGGGATGGCGATGTAGTTCAGTGGCATCACCGAAGACAGGTCGCGAATCGCCGCCATGCCCAATCCGGAGGATTGCAGTGTGGCGTCCAGTTGGCGGTTCTTGATCAACTCCACCGATTCGGCGAAGGGCAGGTATTGCACCTTGCCCATGTCCTCGTAGGTCAGGCCGGCGGCTTTGAAAATGGCCCGGGCGTTGAGTTCTGTTCCGGACTTGGGGGCGCCGACCGAGATGGTCTTGCCCTTGAGATCGGCGAGGCTCTTGATTCCCGATTCCTGGCTGGCGACGATCTGAATGTAATTCGGGTAGGCGCCACCGAGGGCGCGCAGTTTGGTCAGGGGCGCTTTGAAACCGGCGTCTTCCACGCCGTTTTTTGCATCCGCCACCGAATCGCCCAAGGCCAGCGCCAACTCGCCACGACCGGCCTGTAGCAGGTTGAGGTTCTCCACCGAGGCCTTGGTGGCCTGCACCGAAGTCTTCGAACCGGCAATGCCGTCGCTGTAGATCTGCGACAAGCCGACGCCGATCGGGTAATACACCCCGCTGGTGCCTCCGGTCAGGATATTGATGAACACCGGCGCGGCCTGTGCCGCGCTGCTCAATGCCAGGGTGGCGGCGGCCAACAGGGCAAAGCGTGTTTTGACTCGCATGGGCAATCTCTCCGTCTTGTTATGGTTGTCAGCAGAGTGTTTTAGCGCTGCACGGCACGGGTGCGGGCATCAGCTCATCCCCAGCCAGGTCGGCAATACCAGTGAAATCCACGGTACGTAGGTAATCAATATAAGGAACAGCAGCAAAATCATCAGCCAGGGCATCGCCGCCCGGATGGTCGCGGGCAAGGACATGCCGGTCACCGCCGAAGTGACAAACAGGTTCAGGCCAACCGGTGGCGTGATCAGGCCGATTTCCAGGTTGACCACCATGATGATGCCCAGGTGAATCGGGTCGATGCCCAGTTTCATGGCGATGGGGAACAGAATCGGCGCCAGAATCAGGATGATCGCCGACGGCTCCATGAACGCACCGGCAATCAGCAGCACAATGTTGACCACCAAAAGGAACGTGACCGGGGTCAGGCCGGCTTCGATCACCCAGGCGGTGATCTGCTGCGGCAGTTGTTCGGTGGTCAGCACATGGGCGAAGAGCATGGCGTTGGCGATGATGAACATCAGCATGATGCTCAGCTTGGCTGACTCGAGCAGCACTTTAGGCGTCTCGCGAAACGTCAGGTCCTTGTAGACGAACAACGCAATGAACGCCGAGTAGACCGCTGCCACGGCCGCCGCCTCGGTGGGGGTGAACATTCCGGAATAAATGCCACCGAGGATGATCACCATCAGCAACAGGCCCCAGATGGCCTGGCGCGCCGTGGCGAGAAATTCACGCAGCGTGGCGCGGGGCAGGGCGGGCAGGTTCTTTTTCACTGCGACGATGTAGATCGCCACCATCAACGCGGTGCCCAACAGCAGGCCCGGTATCACCCCGGCCATGAACAGCTTGCCGACCGAGGTTTCGGTGGCGGCGGCATACACCACCATCACGATCGACGGCGGAATCAGAATGCCCAGCGTCCCGGCGTTGCAGATGATCCCTGCCCCGAAGGCCTGCGGATAACCGGAACGGACCATGCCGGCGATGGCGATCGAGCCCACCGCTGCCACGGTCGCCGGGCTTGAGCCGGAGAGGGCGGCAAACAGCATGCACGCCAGCACCGCCGCGATGGCCAGGCCGCCGCGAATGTGCCCGACACAGGCATTGGCGAAGTCGATCAGGCGACGGGCAACCCCGCCGGTGGTCATGAACGCGCCGGCGAGCAGAAAAAACGGAATCGCCAGCAGGGTGTAATGCTCCGAGGTCTCGAACAGCTTGATCGCCAGCGAACGTACGGAATCGGGACTGAAGAAAATGATCGTCAACGACCCGGCCAGGCCGAGGGAAATGGCGATGGGCACCCCAATGAACATCAAAGCGAAAAGCGCGACGAACAGGAAGGCGATGGTCATGGCTTGTCACCCTCGTGCTCGGCGAGTTTCAGCGCGTCGGCGGCTTCATCGGCCAGGCCCAGTCCGGTCTGACAGTTGCGCAGTATGCGCACGAGGATTTCGGCAAAACGGATGAAAATCAGCGCGAAACCCACCGGCACGATCAGCCCGATATGCCATTGCATGATGCCGAAGTGGCCGAGATCTTCGGCACCGATGTCGGCGTTCATCAAGGTCGCGATCCATTCCAGACTGGCAATGCATAGCACCCCGGCATAGGCCAGGCAGCACAGGCAGGCGAGTATGCCGATGTATTTCTGCACCGAACGACGGGCCAGTTTGACCAGCGCATCAACGCCGATGTGCCCGGCCGTGCGCACGCCATAGGCCAGGCCGAAAAAGATCAGCCAGCCAAACAGTGCCTTGGTCAGGGCGGTGCTCCAGGTCATCGCCTGCGCCATTCCCATGATGCCGTCGCCGATGGCGAACAACGGGGAGCTTGCCGCAGGCCATTGATCGGCAAGCCAGTAAAACAGGCTGTAGAAGTTGTTGAGGATCACGTAAACGAACGTGACCAGCGTCATCGCAGCCAGGAGGAAGACGATAAAACCTTCCTCGAAGTGTTCCCAGATTCGCCGAAGCGCTTTCATGGCGGGCATCTCACGTCGAGTCAAGACTGGCAGGCGCCGCCCCGGCAGCGCCTGCCATGCGATTACTGAGCCTTGTTGACGGCTTCGGCGGCGGAGATCAGGTCAGGGCCGATATCGGCCTCGAACTTCTTCCACACCGGTTTCATCGCTTCGCGCCACTGCTCGCGTTCTTCAGGCGTGAGGGTAATGATTTCCGTGGTTTTGGCAGCGAGGATGCGCTGTTTGTCGCTCTCGTTTAGCTGCTGCGCCTCCTTGTTCACATGGGCGGTGACTTCGACGACGATCTTGTCGAGTTCGCTGCGCACGTCAGGTGGCAGGCCGTTCCAGAATTTGGTGTTGGTGATCAGCATGTAATCCAGCACACCGTGATTGGATTCGGTGATGAATTTCTGCACCTCGTGCATCTTCTGGCTGTAGATATTCGAGTAGGGGTTTTCCGCACCGTTGACCACGCCGGTCTGCAAGCCCTGGTACACCTCGGCGAAGCTCATCTTGCGCGGGTTGGCACGCACGGCCTTGAACTGTTCTTCGAGCACGGCAGAGGCCTGCACGCGGAATTTCAGGCCACGGGCGTCGGCAGGCACACGCAGCGCCTTGTTGGCCGACAGTTGCTTCATCCCGTTGTGCCAATAGGCCAGACCGGTGATGTTCTTGCTTTCCATCGACTTGAGCAGCCCCTGACCCTGCGGGCTCAGCTGGAAGCGGTCGACGGCGTTGATGTCGTTGAACAGGAAGGGAAGGTCGAACAGCTGCAGGCTCTTGGTGTATTGCTCGAACTTGGCCAGCGACGGCGCAATCATCTGCACATCGCCCAACAGCAGCGCCTCCATTTCCTTGCCGTCGCCAAACAGCGAGGAGTTGGGATAGACCTCGACCTTGACCTTGCCCGGCAGGCGTTCCTCCACCAGTTTCTTGAACAGCAAGGCGCCCTGGCCTTTGGGTGTCTGGTCGGCGACGACGTGCGAGAACTTGATGATCACCGGATCGGCCGCCATGGCCGGGCTCATTGTGCCTAACGCCAACGCGCAGGCCAGCGCGGTATACAGGGATCTGAGCATCTACGGATTTCCTCTTGTTTTTGTTTTCGGATGGCTTGATGCATTGAGTGCATGCGCAGGCCGGAACAAAAACAAGTCTAGGCAGAAAATCAGCGGTTGGCGGGTGAACACCGGCAATTTGAGGAAAACGGGTATTGCAGGCTGTTTCAAGGGGGTAAAAGCGATGCGCGAGTACCCAACCTTCACTGAAGCCGCGTCATCACGTCTTAGCGCTCTCGACACGTTTCGAGATCCACTGCCGACTGTAAGCCAGCACGCCCTGAGCGATGGCCGTCGGAAAATGAATGAACCCGTGGGGCGACGCCGGTAATACATGCAGCTCAACCGGCGCCGAGGGCTGCCAGCGCTCGGCGATCAGCAGCGTATCGTCAAGCAGCGGGTCGAGTTCACCGGCAAACAGCAATGCCGGGGGCAGGTCGCTGAAGTCGCCATACAGCGGCGACAACGGTGGCTGGCGGCGTTGTGTATCGTTCAGATCGGGGGTCAGCAGGCGCAACGCGTCGACCATGCCGGGACCGTCGAGCACCAGTGTCTCGGCCGGCGCGTTGCGTACGCTGGGTGTGCCGGTCAGGTCGTAGACGCCGTAATACAGCAGTGCACCTTGAATGCGTCGAAGCAATTCGGGCGATGCTTTCAATGCGAGCAACGTTGCGACGGCCAGATGGGCGCCGGCCGATTCGCCGACCACCACCACGGGCAATCCGGCGAACTCGGCGTCATTCAGCACCCCGCGCGCGGCGCGCAAGCAATCGTCCAGCAGATCTTCGACCGGGGCTGAAACGGCCAAGCGGTAATCGACCGAGACCACCGCCACCTCGCACTGATTGACGATGGCGGTGTTGAAGTTGTCGTTCATCTGCGCGTTGCCGATGACCCAGCCGCCGCCGTGAAAATCCAGAACCACGCCGCGCGGTTGGCCTTTGGGCCGGATGATCCGCACGGGCACGGTGTCGAGGATTTTTAGCTCGGCGGTCAAATCCCGCTCGCGTAGCTTTCTCGCGCCGCCGACCTGACTGACGCGCAGCAGCGCCTGGATCAGGCGCGGCGTCAGGCGGTTGCGGATCTTGAAGCGCGGCAGCCAGGCGAGCTTGCGGTTGAACGCGCGCACTTGCGCCAGCTCACGCTCACCTTGCGGCCAAGGCGCAGGGGCCGTCATGTGCGGTTCTTCAGCAGGATAGAGAAGTTCAGTGCCGCGGCGACGCACAGCCAGGCCAGATACGGGAAGAGGATCAGCCCGGTGATCAGGTCCAGTTGCAACGCCATCACCACCATCGCCGCGACGACTAGCCACAGCAGCGTGAGGATGACCATCGCCGCCAACACTTGATGCGCGCCGAAGAACACCGGCGTCCACAGTGTGTTCAAGGCGATTTGCGCGGCCCACAGGGCGAGCACGGTCTGGCTGCCGGGGATCAGGCTCAAGCGATAGCCGGCCCAGGCCAGCAGCAGATAAATGATCGTCCAGGCCACCGGAAACGCCCAGTTGGGCGGGGTGAAGCCGGGTTTGTTCAGGCCTTCGTACCACGCGCCCGGTTTGAACATGACGCCGGTGGTTGCCGCTGCTGCGCAGGCCAGAAGGAAGATGAAGAAGGTCATTGCCAGTCCTTAGCTGTGATCAGCTTTTCGGGAAGTGTATGCAAGGGACGCCCGGCGCCGCGAAAAGTTTGCCCGGCAAGCGATGCGGTTGAACTAATAAGCTGACCGGTCGGTCAGGGTATGCAGTTGTTTTGATTTTCTTCGAGGATGAGACGATGGCTGTTTTTGTTTTGGAGTATCGCTTCAATGGTGAGCCGCGCAGTTATGAGCTTGAGTTGAAGCAGGTGCAACTGGCTGAGCATGAGGCGGCGATGCATTTGTTGCAGTTGCATTTGGGGGATGCGGAGAACAGTCTGCTCATGCCGTCGGCGGATTCGACGCCGGAGCAGGTGATGGAGCAGGCGGAGCGGGTGGGGCTGACGAATATTCAGGTGGGTAATCGAAAGGGTTGATCTTCGCGCTGGGTACATATCCATTGCTTCGGGTGCTGCGGCTGGCGGTTTCGCCCTTACGGCGAGTCCCTTTTTCAGACGCCAAAAAGGAACCAAAAGGCTTTGCTCCTGCGTTCGGCCCTCGCAGGCTCGGGT